>JAPLFR010000003.1 GCA_026390575.1 Ignavibacteriales bacterium | reverse complement strand
TGCTGGATACATTCGATCCACTAAAGCATATCGTCCTTGGACATTGATTCACAAAGAATTGTATTCAACGCGTGCAGAGGCGATGAAGAGAGAAACGTTGTTGAAGAGTTCGAGTGGCAGGAAGTTAGTAGCGGAGTTCATAGAAAATTGGCATGCACAAGGTTTGTCCGTGGCGCTACAAGCGCCACGAGATCGCGTCCCGACGAAGTCGGGACGGACTAAACCTGCATAGTGGGTAACTGCTATCGAGGGTTCTGAGCCGAAGGCTTATGCGCCTCTGGCGCAGAATCCCTCTCTCTCCGCTAAACTACGTCGCGTAAAATATCGCGCGATGTCGTTGTGCAGGCAAGTCCTGAAAGATGGATGAGCGTCTCGTATCTTCGGGACGCTTTTTTTATATCGCAGGTTATTGAAAATGGAAAATCAAATTCGCGTTCGTTTTGCACCAAGCCCTACGGGATATTTACACGTCGGGGGATTGCGTACAGCACTCTATAATTATCTCTTAGCAAAACATTTTGGCGGTAAATTCATTCTTCGCATTGAAGATACCGATCAATCGCGCAAAGCAGAAGGTGCAGTTGAAAATCTCATTGAAACATTGAAATGGTCTGGAGTTGAATATGACGAAGGACCAGATCGCGATGGCGGCTACGGTCCGTATGTACAATCTCAACGGTTAGAATTGTACCGCACGTATGCGCAAGAACTTATCAGCAAGGATAAGGCGTACCATTGCTTCTGCACATCCGAACGGCTACAGGAAGTTCGTCAGAAACAATTGGCTGCAAAACTCTCTACTTCGTACGACCGACATTGCCGTAATGTGTCTCGTGAAGAAGCGGAACGCCGAATTGCTGCTGGCGAGCACTATGTTATCCGCATGAAAATACCGCTCGAAGGTGAATTATCATTTGATGATGTTATTCGCGGCAAGGTGACCATTTCTTATAACATGATAGATGATCAAGTACTCATCAAGTCGGATGGATTTCCAACATATCATCTTGCGGTTGTTGTCGATGATCATCTCATGGGAATTACACACGTCATTCGCGGTGAAGAGTGGCTGTCGAGTGTACCGAAACATATTCTGCTCTATCAATATTTCGGATGGGAAATACCTGTACTTGCACATCTTCCCTTATTGTTGAATCCCGATAAATCCAAACTCAGCAAGCGGCAAGGAGATGTGGCGGTAGAAGATTATCGCGCCAAAGGGTATCTCAAGGAAGCACTTGTAAATTTTATTGCGTTCCTCGGCTGGAATCCAGGGGATGAACGGGAAATATTCTTTATGGAACAGCTTATTCAGGAATTTACATTGGAACGTGTAGGTAAATCCGGCGCGGTGTTCAATATCGAAAAATTGAACTGGCTCAATCAACAGCATATCAAACTTAAATCGAATGAAGAACTTGCTCAACTCATTAAACCGCAGATGCAATCTGTTCAATTAGCGGATGTTGATAATAGTTATTTTCTCAACATCATTGGATTATTGAAAGAGCGGCTGAGCTTTCCGAAGGATTTTATTGAGATGAGCACATATTTCTTTCGTGATCCTGAATTGTTCGATGAAGCGGGACTGAAAAAATATTGGGAACCAGAGACAGATGGTCAATTAAAATTGCTCGCTGACCGTCTTGAATCGCTTTTGGAATTTTCTCATACTTCCGTCGAAACAGCATTACGGCAATTAGCTGAAGAGCTTCAGATCAAGCCGACGAAACTTATCCATCCAACGCGGCTGGCGCTTTCCGGGAGAACCATAGGTCCGGGATTATTTGAAATGATAGAACTGCTTGGGAAAGAAACAGTCGTTCGTCGTTTGCGCCGCGCGATAGAAAAATTCAAAGTGGTGTAAGTTGCCTTTCCGGCTTTGGTTCTCTATATTCATCTGCCTTGAAAAGAACATTCTATGCCAAAACAACGAAAAAAAATTTTAGGTATTATTCGTTTGCACAATGCGGTGTTTTATGCGTACCATGGCGTGCTTTTAGACGAGCAAAACCTTGGCGGTAAGTTTGAGGTGGATGTCGATTTGCATTGCGATCTTTCCCGGGGAGCAAAGAGCGATCACCTTGATGATACCGTCAATTATGAGCGTGTCTACGATTGTATTCGCACGCTGGTGCTGGAGAAAAAACATTTACTGCTTGAGTCGCTTGCAAGCGCAGTCGGCAGAGGTATTCTAAAAAATTTTTCCAGAGTGCATTCTGTAACAGTAAAAGTCCGCAAACCAAGCGCACCCGTTAAAGGTATTATTGATTACGTGGAAGTAGAACTCACTGAAACGCGGAGGTAACTGAAAAAGATGAGTCGGATTTTTATAGGATTAGGATCGAATCTTGGAGATCGGGTAAAATATTTGCATCGAGCGCTATCTGAGTTGGAAAATTTGCATCAAACGACCGTGAAGAAATATTCGTCGATTTATGAAACGGAACCGGTCGGAGTAATAGAACAGCCGAAGTTTTTGAATATGGTGGCTGAGTTGGATTCCACACTGCGTCCAGATGATCTTGTTCGTCAACTGAAAGAAATCGAACTTCGCGTTGGCAGAACATTTCGTGAACATTGGGGACCGCGCGAAATTGACCTTGACCTGCTGTATTATGGCGGTGAAATGCTGAATGAGACAGCATTGCAGGTGCCGCATCCGGAAATTTCCAACCGGCGGTTCGTTCTTGTGCCTCTTAAAGAAATTGCCGCAGAATTCCAAGATCCTTTGCGGCACCTCAGCGTTGAGGAACTACTCCAACGTTGTTCGAACACCAGCGCCGTGCGCAAAACGAATCAACAAATATCTTTGCAGGTAAAAGTATGACGGCAGAGCTTCCCTCCGAAATTCATTACATTGCAATTGAAGGAGTTATTGGCGTTGGGAAAACAACATTAGCTCGGATGTTGTCTGACCAGTTGGGTGCACGTTTGGTGCTGGAAAAATTTGAAGAAAACCCTTTCCTCCCAAACTTTTACAAGGACCCGGAACATTACGCTTTTCAGACGCAAATATTTTTCCTGCTCAGCCGGTACCGGCAGCAGCAGGAATTATTCCAAGCCGATCTCTTCCATGCACATATCGTATCCGACTACATTTTTGAGAAGGATAAAATATTTGCGTACCTGACATTGCGTGATGATGAATTGAAACTATACGAGAATCTACTCGTCGCCATTGAGAAAACGATTCCGCCGCCCGACCTTGTTATTTATCTCCAATCGAGCAACGACCGCCTTTTGGCAAACATTAAGAAACGCGGGCGAGAGATGGAGAAAAACATGTCGGATGAATATATTAAAGAACTGAATGAAGCGTATAACTATTTCTTTTTCCGCTACAAATCTACACCGCTGCTTATCGTCAAAGCGACGGATATCGACTTCGTGAATAACCCGGAACATTTCGAAGATCTGCTGACGCAAATACTCCGTCCGAATAAAGCGCCGGTGGAATATTATAATCCGCTTGTGAAGAAGTAGTATGATTCGTTTATTTATATTTACACTTGTTCGTTTTTTCTTTATAGCACTTGCTATTTACGTAGCACTTACACTTCTGAAGAAAATTATCCAATCCTTGCAGGGACGCTCCCATCCATCCCCAGGCACATTCCAGCAAAAGAATGAACCAAAGCCAAAGGAAGATTACAAAGATGTAAAAGACGCAAAATTTGTCGAGCTTCCGAATAAACATACCGAAGATCATCAAGATTCGCCGAGTTGAATCGTATACCTAAAGTACATCATTTCGTTTGAACAAGTCCGGTTAGTTTCCTATATTTTGCAAATACTTTTTATCACTTTGAATGGCATTGTATGGCCCGAATCTATATTAACGAATTAGCCCAGCATGTGGGTGAAGAAGTTCAGCTGCATGGATGGGTCTATAATAAACGTTCCAGTGGAAAAGTAAAATTTCTCCTTTTACGGGATGGGACAGGTATTGTTCAAGCTGTCATTGTGAAAGGGCAGGTATCGGATGAAGTGATCAACCTCTTTGAGTCGTTGACACAAGAGTCTTCTTTATCAATTCGAGGTAAGGTAAGAAAAGAAGACCGCGCTCCCGGAGGATATGAATTGGATTTGACTGATATTCCAAAGATCTATCAAATTGCTCATGAATATCCCATCACTCCTAAGGAGCATGGGATCGAGTTTCTGGCAGATCGGCGCCATCTCTGGTTGCGTTCGGCACGCCAGCATGCAATTATGCGTGTGCGGCACCGTATCATCAAAGCGATTCGCGATTTCTTTGATGGACGCGGATTCACGCTTGTCGATTCACCGATCCTTACTCCTGCCGCCTGCGAGGGAACTTCGACTCTTTTTGATACCGACTATTTCGATCTTGGAAAAGCATACCTCACGCAGTCAGGGCAATTGTATGCGGAAGCAAGCGCGATGGCGATGGGGAAAGTGTACTGCTTCGGTCCAACATTCCGTGCAGAAAAATCAAAAACGCGCCGCCACCTAACAGAATTTTGGATGGTGGAGCCGGAAGTTGCTTTTAACGACTTGAATGATGATATGGATCTGGCGGAAGATTTTTTAGAATACATTGTTCAAAGCGTTTTGAAAGATTGTTTGCCGGAATTGAAAGCACTGGAGCGTGATATTACGAAACTCCAGAATGTGAAAAAACCGCTGCCGCGTATTACGTATGATGAAGCAGTGAAAATTCTTCTTGATAAAGGATTGCCGTTTGAGTGGGGAAATGATCTTGGCGGCACTGATGAAACCGTTGTTTCCGAACAATTTGATCGTCCGGTGATGGTGCATCGCTACCCGTCTGAAGTGAAAGCATTTTATATGAAGCGCGATCCGGATAATCTGAAAGTCGCTCTTGCCGTTGATGTACTTGCGCCGGAAGGATACGGTGAAATTATCGGCGGCAGTCAACGCGAAGACGATTTAGATGTTCTGCTTGCGCGAATCAAGGAACATAAACTTCCACAGGAAGCGTTCGAGTGGTATGTCGATTTGCGTCGGTTCGGCAGTGTTCCACATTCTGGGTTTGGACTTGGTGTAGAACGTACCGTTGGCTGGATTTGTGGATTAGAGCATGTACGCGAAACAATTCCATTCCCGCGCATGATTTATCGTAATACGCCTTAAACGGACAATGCATTCCATCTACCATTGTTCATGATGTTCTAGGTATCGGTGATTGAATATGCTGAAAATTAGTAACTTGCGAAAAGAGTATGATAACGTTGTTGCAGTGGACGGCGTTTCGCTCGAAGTCAAGCGGGGTGAATTGTTTGGCTTGCTCGGTCCCAATGGAGCCGGCAAGACAACCACCATTCGCACGGTGCTGAACATCATTCAACCGGACAGCGGCGAGATTAGATTTGACGGCAAGCCGTTTACTCAAGAGATGTGGAATAGTATCGGTTACTTGCCGGAAGAACGAGGATTATATCGCAAAAGTAAAATCATAAACACAATTTTATATTTTGCATCTCTCAAGGGATTAGCTGCTAAGCAAGCCAAGCCGCTGGCGTTCTATTGGCTGGAGCGATTCGGATTGAAAAATGAAGGTCACCGGAAAATCGAGGAGCTTTCAAAAGGAAATCAACAGAAAGTTCAACTCATCCTTTCCATTCTCCACCGTCCGGAACTGCTGATTCTTGACGAGCCATTCACCGGCCTTGATCCCGTCAACCAGGTTCTTTTGAAAGATGTTTTGCTGGAACTTCGTCAGCAGAATACCGCCATCGTTTTCTCGACACATCAAATGGAACAAGTAGAAAAGATGTGCGACAATATTTGTTTGATTAATAAAGGGAAACCGGTGCTCAGCGGAGAACTCTTCGAGATTAAAAAACAGTACGGAACGAATTCCATCCATCTTGAATATGAAGGCGATGGTGAATTCCTGAAAAGCTTTAGTTTCATCCGTCGGGCGGACGTCTATCAGAATTATGCTGAACTTGAGCTTACCGATATTTCTAAGAGCAGCGAATTGCTTGTGAGTCTCAACGGAAAACTATCGTTGAGAAAATTTGAAATTGTCGAACCCTCACTGAATTCTATTTTTATCAATGTTGTTGGCGGTCCTGAAAAAATTGAACAAGCAAGCGAGAAACCAATTCCTGTTTCGCAAATACAGCAAAAATCGACCGATGCCCTTGTGATGAAAGAAGGACGAGTTCGGAAAGCATTGTTTTCATTGATTGGAATGGCTATTCTCACTCTTGCCTTTACAATGTTTGCTTTGAGTCAAATACATCCGCAGCTCATGACTGTTGGAATCTTATCTGCCGTGACAATCTTGAGTGCTGTTCGGTTTTTCCAAACGAAGAAAAAAGTGAAACAAGAATTCATATCAAAGGCATCTCCGAAGGAACGGTTATGAAATCTAAAGCGTTCCAAGTTGCAGTATGGGAATTTAGTGAAAAGGTTAAGTCGAAAGCGTTTATTATCTCGCTTGTTGTTATGCCGGTTATAATGGTTCTGTTTGGCGTTTTACCGGGGCTGCTTATATCGCGGCCTGATGCAGATGCAACTGTCGTTGGAATAATTGATGAAACCGATAGCATCGTTGGCCCGCTTGCTAGGAGACTTGACGAAAAATATAAATTACCGGATGGTCAACCTAACTATGTTATAAGGAATCTAAGTTTACCAGGAGCTACTGAAAAAAAGAAGATGACAGCGAACAGCATGGTGACGACAGGAGATATAACAGGTTATTTTTATTTTCCTCCGGTCATCTTCGATAGCGGCAAAGTTGAATATCGATCAGAAAATGTAAGTAATATTAAAATTCAAGAACGATTTTCTCGAACGATAGAAGAAGTCATCGTCGAAAGTCGGATTCTTAAACAAGGATTGGATCCGGCACTCATTAAAAAAATTACAGCGGATATCAATGTCAAATCCATTAAAGTTTCCGAAAAAGGCGATGAAAAGGAAACGGGGTTTCTCGAAACATTTTTCAGCGGTTACGTTGTTATTATGATGTTAATGTTTTTAGTGTTGACTTCGGGTCAGCTTCTTATACGGAGTGTTGTAGAAGAAAAAACGAACCGTGTTATTGAAGTGCTCCTTTCATCTTGCTCTGCTAGAGATTTGATGGTGGGAAAAATCCTTGGGCTGAGCGGGCTTGGAATTGTGCAAATGCTGATTTGGGGGATGATTGGCTTTGCTGTATCGTTAAAAACAGGGGCAAACATCTTCACAACTATGAATCTGATGCTTTCACTTGTTTATTTTATCTTGGGATATATTTTCTATTCTGCAATATTCGTTGCGGCAGGTTCTCCAGTGACGACCGAGCAGGAAGCGCAGCAAATTACAACGTATGTAAGTTTGTTGCTTGTGTTTCCAATGGTCCTTGCCATGCCTGTCATGCAAAATGCAAATTCGGTTTGGATAAAAGTGCTCTCTTTTATTCCATTACTGACACCAACATTGATGGTTTTGCGAATTTCCGTGCAGATGCCGGCGACATGGGAAATTATTGGCACTATTGCACTTCTTATTATTTCTTCCATTGTTATGATGTGGGCAGCGGGGAAAATATTCCGAGTAGCAGTATTGTCCTACGGGAAAAGGCCGACACTCCCTGAACTTCTTCGCTGGGTGCGTGAGAAATGATCTATTTTGTGTTAACTAATTAGTATGGATTGAAAACGTGACACTCGAAGAAATATTATTTTATATTTTTGCGACGGGCGGAATCGTCTCTGCAATGCTCGTTGTAACGCGCCGTAATCCAATCATCTCTGCAATATATCTCATAGTGAATTTCTTCTGCCTTGCCGGCATTTATCTGACACTGCATGCACAGTTCATTGCCGTCATTCAAATTCTTGTCTATGCAGGCGCTATTATGGTATTGTTTGTCTTCGTTATTATGCTGCTCAATCTTGGCGACGAACGCCGTTTACGCGACGGATTCACATGGAAGAAAGTCGCTGCTGGCGGCTTCAGCTTCGGTGTACTCATGGAGTTGATTTATATATTTATGATGCAAACCGGAACGCCATCCATCGAAATGGAGCGAGCGACAAATATCGGGACGGTGGAGGCAGTCGGACGTGTGCTGTTCACACGCTTCCTGTTTCCATTCGAAGTGACATCGCTTTTGCTTACAGCGGCGATTGTCGGTGCAATTGTTCTTGCAAAGAAGAAACTCAATTAGTTTAGTATTTTTAATTTTACATTAAAACATTTTTCATTGAGTATGGTTCCATTAAATTCATACTTGATTCTCAGCGCAGTGATGTTCATTATTGGCGCAATGGGTGTGGTGACACGACGCAATGCAATTATTGTATTCCTGTCCATCGAGCTCATGTTGAATTCCGTCAATCTCACACTTGTTGCTTTTTCAGCGTTCTTCGGAGATGCGACCGGTCAAGTGCTCGTGTTCTTTGTGATGACGGTAGCGGCGGCGGAAGCGGCGGTTGGCCTTGCAATAGTTATTGCCCTCTTCCGACGCAAACAAACAATCAATTTAGATGAAATTAATATTATGAAGTGGTAATTCGAAAAAAAAGGTAGAAGGTAGAAGGTAGAAGGGAAGAAATCCCTCATACCTAAATTCTAAATATTAGACTCTAGAAAAATGTTCTCATACGCGCCATTAATTATTGTCTTTCCTTTTATAGGATTCCTCGTTCTCGGAATTTTCGGTTCGCGGATGAAGAATGAAAAACTCGTTGGAGCGATCGGCTGTGGTACAGTAGGATTTTCCTTCTTATTTGCTTTAATACTTTTCGTACAGATGTTGGGCGTTGAACCGGAGCAGCGAAAGCAGTCGGTGGAATTATTCACGTGGCTCTCAACGTTCACTGGTTCATCAAGCTCGCTCACCGTCAACGTTGCCTATCAAATTGACCAGTTATCGATTTTAATGACGCTTATTGTAACCGGAGTTGGATTTTTAATTCATATTTATTCCATTGGTTATATGCATGACGACGCCGGATTTTGGCGCTTCTTTGCCTATCTGAACCTTTTTATCTTTGCAATGCTCACTCTTGTTCTTGCTGATAATTTCCTGCTCATGTTTCTCGGCTGGGAAGGCGTTGGGCTTTGTTCCTATTTGCTCATAGGATTTTGGTACGAAAAGAAATTCACAGGCGACGCTGCAAAAAAGGCCTTTATCGTCAATCGTATCGGCGACTTTGGATTTATTCTTGGCATGCTGTTGATATATTCCACGTTTGGCAGTCTGAACTTTAACGCTGTATTTAACTCGGCATCACTGTTGTCGGTGGGGAATACGACTGCTTTATGGATTACACTCTTGCTTTTCGTTGGTGCGATGGGCAAATCGGCGCAGATTCCATTATATGTTTGGCTGCCTGATGCAATGGCCGGTCCTACGCCGGTAAGTGCATTGATCCATGCCGCAACAATGGTAACGGCCGGTGTATATATGGTCGCACGCTGTTCAATTCTTTTTGCACTCGCTCCGGTGACCATGGAGTTTATAGCAATTGTTGGTGCAGTGACGGCTGTATTCGCAGCGACTATTGGATTGGTGCAGAATGATATCAAGAAGGTGCTTGCGTATTCCACAATCAGCCAGCTTGGGTACATGTTTCTTGCAATGGGTGTGGCGGCATTCAGCGCCGGCATCTTTCATCTGATGACGCACGCGTTTTTCAAAGCACTTCTCTTCCTTGGATCCGGCGCTGTCATACACGCGATGCACGATGAGCAGGATATTCAAAAGATGGGCGGATTGAAAAAATACTTACCTGTCACATATAAAACATTTCTTATTGGCGCGATTGCAATTGCGGGCATTCCGCCTTTCGCTGGATTTTTTAGTAAAGATGAAATTCTCTGGAGAGCGTTTAGCAGTGAACAAGGATCATGGATACTTTGGCTGCTTGGAGTTTTTGGAGCGGCAATGACGGCGTTCTATATGTTCCGACTGGTGACACTTACATTTGAAGGAAAAGAGCGATTCTCCACCAAAGGCGGATCCGCCTCTGGCGGAGATCATCATCATGTACATCCTCATGAAGCACCAAAAACAATGACCGTACCGCTCATTATTCTTGCTGTGCTGTCGATCATCGGAGGATTCGTCGGTATCCCGCACGTAAGCGCTATCGAGAACTGGCTTGAACCTGTCTTCTCTCCAGCGCAATATAAATTACTTGCTGGTGAACATGCCGGTGGAATCATGGAATACCTGCTGATGTTTGTTTCAGTTGCCATTGCCGCCTCCTGTATTTATGTTGCGCGTTGGATATATCTCCAGCGTGAAGAACTCGCTGTATCTCTTGCGAAACGGTATCCTCGAATCTATCGCACACTGCTCAACAAATATTACGTCGATGAAATATATGATGCAGTGATTGTTGATCCCACGGTGAAAATATCAAACGATATACTCTGGAAGGCGATGGACGTTACCATGATTGATGGATCGGTCAATGGTTCAGCGAAAATTATCAACGGTGTCGGTCAAATACTTCGGAAAATTCAAACAGGTGTGGCGCAGTCGTATGCAGTAGTGTTCATTGGCGGTATCCTTTTTGTGATCACGTGGCTGTTGTTGAGGTAACATAAAAATGGAATTGATACGATGATTTCTGAATTCATCTTGACGGCGATAATATTTCTTCCGCTCTTCTTTGCTGTCATCGTTCTTTTTCTTCCGGAAGAGAACGACCGTGGTATTAAGCTGATTGGATTTGGAGGGACAGCGCTGACTTTTATTGTCTCGCTCGTTCTTTATTTCGGATTTGATGCAGCCGTTTTGGGATTTCAATTTCAGCAAAAAGCTGTCTGGATAAGCAGTTTGAATATCAGCTATCACGTTGGCATTGATGGGATGTCGTTGCTGCTGATTCTGCTGACGACATTTCTGACACCGCTGGCGCTCTTGGGAACGTGGAATGCTATTCAGAAACAGATTAGAAATTATACAGCGATGGTGCTGTTGCTGGAAGTTGGAATGATCGGCGTCTTTGCATCGCTCGATTTGTTCCTCTTCTACATTTTCTGGGAAGCAATGCTTATTCCGATGTACTTTATCATCGGAATTTGGGGCGGACAAAACCGCATTTACGCAGCAGTAAAATTCTTTCTCTATACATTATTCGGCAGTCTATTGATGCTTGTCGCAATTATTTCACTGGCGTATTTTGCATCGACTGTTCCGGGCGGACAATTCACAACCAACTTGCTTGATCTCTATCGTATTGCACCGATGCTCCCCGTCGACCTGCAGATGTGGATGTTTGCGGCGTTCGGATTGAGTTTTGCTATTAAAGTACCACTGTGGCCATTGCATACGTGGCTGCCCGATGCCCACGTCGAAGCACCAACGGCTGGCAGCGTCATTCTTGCCGGTATTTTATTGAAGATGGGCACATACGGCTTTATCCGCTTCAATCTGCCGCTCTTTGCCGAAGCATCGCTGCGTGCGGTACCACTTATGTGCACGCTCGCTGTCATCGGAATTGTCTACGGAGCATTAGTAGCAATGGTGCAAACCGATATCAAGAAACTTGTTGCATATTCGTCTGTCTCGCACCTGGGATTTGTAATGCTTGGAATATTTTCGATGACCGAAGAAGGATTGCAAGGCGCAATCATTCAGATGATTAACCACGGACTTTCGACCGGCGCACTCTTCCTCCTTGTTGGTATGATTTACGATCGCACACACACGCGGTTAATTGCAGACTACGGCGGAGTAGCGAAGCTAATGCCGATTTTTGCAACCTTCTTCATGATTGTTTCCTTCTCGTCTATCGGCTTGCCTGGATTGAACGGTTTCGTTGGTGAATTCTTGATCATGATAGGATCGTTTAAATCAACGTTGATAGATAATCGAATCTTTACTGCGGTCGCCGGTCTTGGCATTATCTTCTCAGCTGTCTATATGCTGTGGATGTATCAGCGTGTCATGTTTGGACCTGCGCATCAAGATGGTCTTTATGGCGGACATCATCTTATCGATTTGACAAAACGAGAAATCGCTGTGCTCGTTCCGATTGTACTCTTCATCGTATGGATTGGTGTTTATCCGAAGCCTTTCCTCAGCAAATCTGCTCCATTAGTGAAACAAACGGTCGAGCAGATGGAAAGCGTGAAACGTGGATCGCAGGTACGATTCATCGGTTCATTACAGCTTCAATCTGAAAAATAATTGAAATCACAAACTAAAAATATTGTCTGGAAATTTGCCGTTATCGCTGTCGTTGTGATGGCGTTGTATAATTTCTTCGGCTCTTATCTGATGGCTGTAGAAGTAATACCTGTAAATGCGTGGTATATAGCACCGTTCCTTCTATTGCTCCTATCAATTGCGATCATGCCGTTTATCGACAGGAATTGGTGGGAAAAGAATTATCCGCTAGTTGCGTTCACTCTGGGATTCGTTGTCGTTTTCTATTACTCATTTTCGCTTCACAATACTCCGCGTCTTTTTCTAACATCGTATGAATATATAAGTTTTATCTCGCTGATCGGATCATTGTTTGTCGTGTCAGGTGGAGTCCATCTTCGAATACGCGGAAAGTCAACGCCGAGAGGAAATGTCGCATTGCTTGCCACCGGTGCAGTTATTGCAAATATTCTTGGTACAACCGGTGCGTCGATGCTGTTGATTCGCCCATTTATTCGGATGAATAAGTACCGCATTAAGGGTTATCATGTTGTTTTTTTTATTTTCCTTGTTAGCAACATTGGCGGTGCGTTAACACCGATCGGCGATCCTCCATTGTTTCTCGGATTTCTCAAAGGTGTTCCTTTTTTCTGGATAATCACCCGTGTTTCTTCTATCTGGATATTGACGATAGGAATGATCCTGATAATATTTTATGTGATCGATGTGTACAACTTTCGGAAGGAATCGGTCGCGGCAAAGGAATCGACAATTGAAATTGACGAGCCGGAAGTATCCGGATTGCACAACATCGTATTTCTTCTCATTATTATTGCGGCCGTTTTTATAGAATCGCCTGCGCCATTGATGCTGCGGGAAGTACTTATGTGGAGCGCGGCGCTCGCATCGTTTCTGACAACAAAGGAAGAAATTCACCAGAAGAATGATTTTAACTTTGTGCCGCTGAAAGAAGTGGCAATATTATTTGCTGGAATTTTTGCTACGATGCTACCGGCGCTTGATTGGCTGGAATTGAATGCGGTAAGCATTGGCATTGTAACGCCGGGACAATATTTCTGGGGATCAGGAATTTTGTCAAGCGTGCTCGACAATGCGCCGACATATTTAAATTTTCTCACAGCAGCATTCGGATTGCACGGAGCGAATGTGGACAATGTGCAGCACATGAACCTGATGCTTGGTCTTACAACTCCATCAGCGGCTGGTTTACCGAATCCGCTGCAAGCTAGTGCATTGGAGATTACGTCGCAGTCATGGCGTTATGTACAGGCGATTTCAATTGGTGCAGTGTTTTTTGGTGCAAACACATATATTGGCAACGGGCCAAATTTTATGGTGAAATCCATAGCTGAACAATCCGGAGTTCAGTGCCCAAGCTTCTTCGGTTATATCGCGAAGTATTCGCTGCCGATTTTGTTTCCAATATTTGCATGTATCTGGTATCTCTTTTTCCGGATCTAAGCGTTCACTTTTTTATGAACGACTGTTTAGAGCAAATTTAAGTAAATTGTCAATAAATCGAGTTTCACGAAAAAGCATCTTGGATGAATAAAGATTGACAAATACGATAATTATTGCCACGACGCCTGCCGGCAGGCAGGTTTATGTCGAGGATAAATAGATGTGGCTCAAGCCGTAACATTTATATTATTCTATTCCACGAGCTGAAGTTCGTGGGAATTAATGCTAATGGATAAAACTCTGAATTGAATATGGATCTATGAATTCTTATTTGAACGATATTTATTCCAACGCACCTGTCATGATCGTGACAGTGACAGCGCTTGTGGCAATGATAGTGGAAGCAACTCACCGTACAAAACCGGTAATAACTTCGTACGTCAGCTTGGCTGGGCTAGCGTTGGCAGCAGTATTCGCTGTCTCTAATCTGGACGCTGAAGGACAAAGTTTTGGCGCGATGATCCGGCACGGCGGTTATGCAAATTTCTTTGGTACGTTATTTTGCATCGTTGCATGTATGACGGTCGTACTCTCACGCAATTATTTTGAACAGCAGAAGTACCATCGCGGAGAATTCTATATCCTGCTGCTTTTTACCACAGTCGGTATGATGTTGATAGCTTCGGCAAATGATCTCATCATTCTTTTTCTCGGTATTGAATTGATGTCGGTATGTTTATATGTGCTGGCGGGATTTATTCGCACGAAGGAACGCGCAAATGAGGCGGCATTAAAGTATTTCCTGCTCGGAGCGTTCTCAACCGGGTTTCTTCTCTATGGTATTGCGCTTATCTACGGTGCAGTCGGCACAACAAATCTTCTGATAATTCAAAACGTATTCGCTGTAGTTGCAACCAATAGTGTGTTTGTCATCGGTGCTGGTCTGATCATCATTGGGTTGGCATTCAAAGTGGCGGCGGTACCGTTCCACATGTGGGCGCCGGATGTGTACGAAGGTGCACCGACAACTGTGACAGCGTTTATGTCAACAGGAGTGAAGGCAGCAGCATTTGCGGCGTTTATTACCGTGTTCATTCGCACATTTGATTTTCTCGGCGGACGGGTCAATGAACTTATCGCTCTTCTTGCCGCGGCATCTATGATTCTTGGCAACATCGTCGCGATTACACAAACAAATATCAAGCGGATGCTGGCATATTCAAGCATCGCGCATGCCGGATATATGCTCTCCGGTATCGCCGCCGGTACGCTTGATGGACAAGTGGGTGTCATGTTCTATCTTGTTGCTTATACTATGATGAATTTTGGCGCTTTCGCCATCGTCAGTTTTGTGGAACAAGAAGATGATAAAAATCTTACACTTGATGATTATGTAGGATTAAGCCGCCAGCAGCCGTTGTTGGCATTCCTTATGTCTGTCTTTATGTTTGCACTAGCTGGGGTTCCGCCGTTCGCTGGATTCTTTGGCAAGTATTATGTCTTCTTTGCCGCAATCAAATCACACATGACGTGGTTGGCAATTATCGGCGTGCTTGCGAGTCTTGTATCTGCATATTATTATTTGCGAGTTGTGGTATTGATGTATTTCCGGGAAGGGCATGCTGATATTGCCTCCAAACCATCGCGAGCGGCATTGGCGGTGGTAGTGCTCTGTGCGGTTGCTGTGCTCGTGCTCGGACTGTTTCCTTCGTTTATCATTCAAGTTGCTCAACGTTTCTTGTAATTCACGAAACGGAGTTTTTTATGCAGCGCGTAGTTTCGGCCGAAGAAATGCGATGGTGTGACGAGTCCACTATCAATACCTACGGTGTCCCCGGATTACTCTTGATGGAGAATGCCGGACGCGGCGTAGTCGAAATCATCAAGCAAAAATATTCCACGCTTGAAACCAAAAATATTCTCATTGTCTGCGGTAAAGGAAATAATGGCGGCGATGGATTTGTTATCGCACGTCTGCTTTCAAATTCATGTGCACAGATAAGTGTCCTGCTGATGGCGTCACCATCTGAATTGAAGGGAGATGCAAAAAGGAATTTTATCATTCTGCAAAAATTCGTCAAGAAGTCGTCCCATCTAATCACGCTTCATCGATATTCAAAAAAACTTCTTTCATCAATTCCAAAGCCCGATATTATTGTGGATGCTATATTTGGTACCGGCTTTAGCGGTGCTGTCCGTAAACCATTTGCAGACGTCATTGACTGGATGAATACACAAGAAACGCAGATTGTTGCGGTGGATATTCCTTCCGGTGTCAATGGAACAACCGGGGTCGTTGAGAATTGCGCAGTGCGAGCCAATATAACGGTGACCTTCGGAGCTATCAAATCCGGATTACTCTGCAATCAAGGACGCGAGCGGGTTGGATCTGTATCTGTGGTAGAAATCGGAATTCCAAACTCGATTATAAAAGATAGACGACTGCAAGCTACTCTTGTTGAACAAGCGGATGTGAACAGGATTATTCCAAAGAGATCGATGCACGCGCATAAGTACAGCGTTGGCAAGGTGCTGGTGCTCGCCGGTTCAAAAGGATTAACTGGTGCGGCGGCATTATGCAGTACCTCTGCAATGCGGGCCGGTGCCGGTGCGGTTGTATTGGGAACACCAGAACCAGTGTATCCTATCCTTGCACGCAAGCTGACGGAGGTGATGACTTTTCCGCTTCCGGCGACGAGTGACGGAACATTGAGCCTTAGCGCACTTGATGGAATTCGCGCAAAACTTTCTTGGGCGGATGTATTAGTCATCGGTCCAGGATTATCTCAAAATCTTGAAACACAGCAGCTTATTCTCAAACTCCTGCTTGAGTATCGTGGAAAAGTGCTGGTTGATGCCGATGGATTAAATGCAATAGCTGCGAATGGGATTTCTAAGTTCCGTTCCGCACGCGCTCAATGTATACTGACGCCGCACGTTGGAGAATTCTCGCGTCTTACTGGATTGTCATCGATCGAAGTTGAACGCCACCGTATTGAGGCGGCTCGTGTTTTAGCAAAGCAAATTGGTACAACGATCGTACTCAAAGGTGTTCCAACTGTTACCGCATCAAAGGATGGGAACTGTTTCCTCAACTCAACAGGAAATCCCGGAATGGCAACTGCAGGTTCGGGTGATGTACTCTCCGGAATTATTGCCGGCTTATGGGCGCAGGGAATGCCTGATAGTGAAGCTGCTTATGCCGGTGTGTACCTCCACGGATTTTCAGGGGATCTTGCCGCAAAGAAAATAGGAAAACGGGGTCTTCTGGCAAATGATCTTATTGAATCTTTACCTGCCGCGATGCAATTAATTAAACTGATAAGAGAAGACCTTCATTGGATTCCAACGCTGTAAGGGAGATGTTCTCCCGAACTGAACATCCTGAAAACTGTGCTTCCGGGGATACGCTCTTCAACCGACTTGGGAGCGATGTTTAAGTCAACTTTACTCATAATAATCTGAATGAACATTATGATAAAAAATAAAATTATAATTCTTCTCAACATCGCTCTATTTCTTTTTGTTCTTACAGCAAGCGTGCCTCAGAGTCAAGCACAGGATACAGCGAATACATCAAAAACAACCTACTTGATAACCGGGAATGTTCAGCGCCCGGAGAGTCCGGCGTGGGTGGATAATGCGGTCTTCTATCAAATCTATCCTCAAACATTTTACGATGCGAACGGCGATGGAGTCGGCGACTTGCAGGGAATTATCGAGAAGCTGGATTATATAAAAAGCCTGGGTATCGGTGCGATCTGGCTCAACCCGTTCTATGAATCTCCCTTTCGCGATGCTGGATACGATGTGACTGACTTTTATAAAGTAGCGCCCCGGTACGGAACAAACGAGGATGCAAAACGATTGTTTGCTGAAGTGCATAAGCGGGGGATGCATGTCATTATCGATTATGTCCCAAGCTATACCAGTATCGATCACCCGTGGTTCAAAGCATCGTGCGATCCGAAGCCAAACAAGTACAGCAACTGGTACGTTTGGACAGGCAGTACGTGGTTTCCAGGAATGGAAAAATATCGCAGCAACTTCATCCAGGGGTATTGCGAACGCGACGGTATGTTTATGAATAATTTCTTCTGGCATCAGCCGGCATTGAATTACGGCTATGCGAATCCGGATCCGCAGCAGCCGTGGCAGCTTCCTACAGACCATCCCGATGTGATGGCATTAAAGGAAGAAATGAAAAATGTCATGCGCTTCTGGCTCAATATGGGATGCGATGGTTTCAGAATTGATATGGCCGGTTCGCTGGTGAAAAATGATGACGGTTCAGCAACCAGCAAGTACTGGAAGACCGTGCGTGAGTTCCTCGATAAAGAATATCCCGGTACTTTCACGGTGGCGGAATGGTCGTACCCCAAAGATGCGGTGAAAGGCGGCTTCAACGCCGATTTCTTCCACTGGTTCAATGGGTATGACGACCTATTCCAAAAAGAAAAGATCCGGAATCCAAATCATGACGGTCATAGCTTTTTTGACTCAGAAGGAAAGGGAGATATTTCCAACTTTATCAAACTCTATATGGATCAATACTATGGAAGCAGGGAAAAAGGATATATTTCCGTTCCATTCGGCAATCATGATTTAACAAGAATAAAAAACAACGGTAGGATTGATAAGGATATCGCGGTCATTTTTGCGTTCATGCTCACACTCCCCGGGACGCCTTTTGTATATTACGGCGACGAGATTGGTATGCGACAGTTAGAGGGATTGCCTCACATCGAAGGAAGTTATATGGGACGCGCCGGCGACCGGACGCCGATGCAATGGACCAATGGAATGAATAAAGGATTTTCAACAGCGAGTCCGGAAAAATTGTACCGGGCTGTGGATACAACAGCAGGTGCGCCTGATGCAGCGACACAGGAAAAAGATAAACGCTCGCTGCTCAATAAAGTGAAAGAGTTGATTCAATTGCACAACACAGAACCGGCACTTCTTGCATATGCAGAATTCGCTCCTGTCTGTGCAGAAAAGGATACCTATCCCTTTGCATATATCCGGACAAAAGGAAAAGAACGGTTGTTGGTTGTACTAAATCCTGCAAACCGGGAAGTGAGAACAACTTTTGCACTGACATATAAAAGTCAGAAACCAAAACTAATCTCGGGTGAAGGAACTGTATCGCTGAAGGAGAATTCAGCTTCGATCAGAATGAATCCGGTTAGTTATGCTATCTTCCGAATGAATGAAGTGAAGTAGGAACACTTTTATTAAAAGGATATTTCTCTATGAATCCATCACATTTTTTTCGACAGTTAAGAGTTGTCGGAATATTCTTCATCGTTATACAGACAATCTGTTTTTGTCAGAGGAGCACAATGAATCCATCCGGATTTGAAGTTCATCGCGGTGTCAATCTCAGCCATTGGTTGTCGCAAAACTTCGGCTGGTCACCGAAAGCAACATTTATAACTGAACAGGATATCAAATTTATTGATAGCATCGGGTACGACCATGTCCGGATTCCTCTTGATGAAGTCGAGTTATGGGATACGACAGGAAAACCGATTGAAGAATCATTCGCATTTCTTACGCATTGCCTGAATTGGTGCGCCAAATACAATCTGCATGCAATTGTGGATCTGCACATTATCCGTTCCCATTATTTCAATGCCGCGAATGAAGGGGGAACAAATTCACTATGGACCGACACGAATGCTCAAAATACTTTTTTGCATCTCTGGAGCGATTTGTCTGCCCACCTCAAGCGTTATCCGGTTTCCATGGTCGCATACGAACTGATGAATGAACCCGTTGCCGAAAATCCGGAAGATTGGAACAGGTTAATCGAGAAAGCAATGAAAGCAGTACGTGCGTTGGAACCACAGCGGGTACTGGTGATCGGTTCCAACAGATGGCAAACACCCGGTACATTTCCGCAGCTGAAAATCCCTGCGAACGATCCCAATATCATTCTGAGTATGCATACATATTCACCCCTCTTTTTTACACATCATCTGGCAAGTTGGGTTCAGTTTAAAGAATATAAGGGACCTGTGCGCTACCCGGGTCAGGTTGTAATCGACGCAGATTATAATGCATTTGTGAAGAATGATTCTGGACTGGTTCAGGTGATGAAGAACGCGAGGGAAGTATGGAACAAACAGAAACTCGCTGAAGAACTCCTGCCGGCGGTCAAGCGGGCAAAAGAACTTGGCCTGCAGTTGTATTGCGGTGAATTTGGCTGCCTGCCGCATGTCGATCGGAATGAGCGGCTGGCATACTACCGCGATCTGATTTCAGTTTTTAATGAGAATCAGATCGCGTACTGTAATTGGGAATATAAAGGAGATTTCGGCATTTATACGTTCGATTTCGAAAAGAACGCATCACTTGCTCCCGATATCGAGCTTATTCATATTTTGACGCAGAAATAAAACTGGCATACGATTTCGACGGGAGTTGTATTCCTCGCCGTTATAGCATTTGACAACCGTCCATTTTCTGGCTATATTTTATAAGAAGAATTTGAAATATTTTTTTACTCAGCCGCAGGGATTCTCTTCTGCGGTTTTTTATTGATTGAGCACATTTGAAATATAAACGCATTGCACAAGACGGCAAAGCCCGTGCTGGTGTTCTTGAAACCGATCATGGTGTGATTGAAACACCGATTTACATGCCGGTTGGAACGCAGGGAACCGTTAAGGCAACGGAACAACGAGAACTGATCGAGCTTGGTGCTCAAATCATTCTTGGCAACACGTATCATCTATATTTGCGGCCAGGAATGGATGTCATTGAACAAGCGGGCGGTTTGCATCGCTTCATGAATTGGCAGAAACCAATTTTAACTGACAGCGGCGGATTTCAGGTATTTAGTCTCACTGCCTTGCGGGATATTGCTGATAACGGTGTGACGTTTCGTTCGCATCTCGACGGTTCTGCGCATGTCTTTACACCAGAGAGTGTTATTCAGATTGAACGGCAGCTCGGTTCGGATATCATGATGGTATTCGATGAATGCACACCGTATCCATGCGAATTTGAATACGCAAAAAAATCGAACGAGATGACGGTACGTTGGGCTGAGCGCTGCAAAATGGCGGCGGAACAACAACCCGCCCTTTATGGACATTCGCAAGCGCTCTTTGGTATTGTACAGGGAAGTGTGTATCCGGAAATCCGCGAGATGAGCGCACGCGCGCTGACAGAATTTGATTTTGACGGTTACGCAATCGGTGGACTGGCGGTTGGTGAGCCATTGGAAGAAATGTATAACGTAACGGAATTTACTGAACAATTTCTTCCAACTGATAAGCCGCGGTACCTTATGGGGGTTGGAACACCGGAGAATATATTAGAATCTATTGAACGCGGCGTGGATATGTTCGATTGCGTGATCCCGACACGGAACGGCAGGAACGGAATGCTCTGGACGCACAGCGGAACCATCAATATCCGCAACGCGCAGTATAAAACCGACTTCACACCGGTTGATGCAGAGTGCAATTGTTATACATGCCGGACATTCACGCGTGCCTATTTACGGCATCTGTTCGTCACAAAAGAAATATTAGCGCTGCAATTAGCATCGATTCACAATCTTGCGTTTTTCTTATGGATAACGCGCGAGGCACGGAAAGCAATTTTGGAACAACGGTTCACAGAATGGAAAGCGATGATGCTTGCAAGATTACAAATATCATCAGCAATAGCTGAACCAACATAGTGGAATTTTAAGAAATCCAAAATCATTAATTATAAATAGCAATTAATATCATTTCATAAACAGGAGGATACAGTGCTACATTATTTCACACTTCTCATGGGTCAGCCGAATCAAGGGGAAGGCCCCGGCTTGATGTCAAATGTTATCCTTTTCGGCTCCATCATTCTTATTTTCTACTTTATGATTATCCGTCCCCAGCAAAAACGCGCTAAGGAACGCCAGAAACTTATTGAGAGCATGAAAAAAGGCGATAAAGTTATTACGTCAGGCGGTATGTACGGCACAGTTGCTGGATTGGATGAGAAAACTGTGCTTGTTGAGATAGCCGATAAGATAAAAGTGAAATTAGACCGCAGTGCCATTGCAACAATTATTTCGGAGTCTGCACCAGAAATAAAATAACCGAATAACTCATGGCAGAAGAGCAGTTCCATACGATTGAAGAAGCGATTGAAGATTTCCGGAATGGGAAAATTTTGATTGTTGTCGATGATGAAGACCGTGAAAATGAAGGTGACTTTGTTCTTGCGGCCGAAAAGGTGACTCCGGAAGCGATTAATTTCTTTGTAAAGGAGGGACGCGGAGTTGTGTGCACACCTCTTACAACTGAACGTGCAAAGGAATTAAATCTTGATCTCATGGTGGAAGCAAATACGTCACTTCATGAAACACCATTCACCGTCTCAATTGATTATCTGCACGGAACAACCACTGGTGTGTCCGTAGCGGATCGATCTATAACTGTGCGTGCGCTCACTGATCCGAAGGCTCAAGCACATGATTTTGCCAGGCCCGGGCACATTTTTCCGTTACGTGCAATAGAGGGCGGTGTGCTGCGTCGCGCCGGTCACACAGAAGCGGTTGTGGATCTCTGCAGACTCTCCGGTTTAATTCCGGCTGGAGTATTATGCGAAATCCTTGCTGAAGACGGTACTATGGCGCGTGTTCCGCAGCTATTGAAAATTGCCGAAAAATTTAATTTAAAAATTATCACTGTGCGCGCCCTGATTGAATACAGGATTCGGCGCGACAAGCTTGTCCAGCGTGTCGTCTCAACGGACCTGCCTTCGATGTACGGGAAGTTTCGTATTCATCTTTATAAAAGCCAGACCGACAGCAAAGAGCACATTGCGCTGGTCAAGGGAAATATTTCTCCCGAGATTCCAACGCTTGTGCGTGTTCACTCGGAATGCTTGACAGGCGATGTCTTCGGTTCGCTCAGATGTGATTGCAATGCACAATTGGTTGCTTCGATGGAACAGATAGAAAGAGAAGGATGCGGCGTCGTTCTCTATATGCGGCAAGAAGGACGCGGCATCGGATTGTCAAATAAACTTAAAGCGTACAGCCTGCAGGATGAGGGGCTCGACACAGTTGAGGCGAATGAAAAACTCGGTTTCCGCGCCGACCTGCGAGATTATGGCATTGGCGCGCAGATTCTTCGCGATCTTGGCGTCGGGAAAATGCGCCTGCTGACGAACAATCCCAAAAAGATAATTGGGCTCACCGGATATGGATTAGAAGTGGTGGAGCGTGTACCACTCGAGATTGATCCCAATCGGTACAATGAGCGGTACCTGACAACGAAACGTGATAAACTTGGTCATTTAATATTGGTAGAGCCAAGGAGTTCAGGAAAAGGTAAGAAGAGTTAGACAATAAAATTATTCTTGCGTCTATCTAATTAATCACCTACTTTGATTTTAGAATAGTACAGCCACCATTCTCAAGGATGATGGCTTTTATTTTTGCATGTACCCTTCAGAGATTTTCGGCTGAAGGGATTTTTTTCTGTCGAAGGAAGTTGATATGGGAGAAAGTAATAACGGTAAAGTATATCTCACGCGTGAAAAACTCACAGAGCTTGAGCATGAACTGCGCGAAATGAAAACGATCGGCCGTGCAGATATGGCGGCAAAGATTGCCGAAGCGCGCGGCTATGGTGATTTAAGTGAAAACGCAGAGTACGATGCCGCTAAAGAAGCACAGCAGCACCTTGAACTCCGTATTGCGAAGCTCGAGGAAACACTTTCGCGTACACAAATCATCGATACGAATAATTTGCAAACAGATAAAGTCTACATTCTCTCGCTTGTGAAGATTCAAGATCAGCGCACCAAACAAATCATCGAGTACCGGCTTGTTGCACCCGAAGAAGCCGACTTCGAAAAAAATAAGATCTCTTTCACTTCGCCGATCGGTAAAGGATTGCTCGGCAAAAAACCTGGCGAAACCATCCAAATCAAAGTGCCTGCCGGTATGCTGGAGTATAAAATTATAGAAATCGGCCGGTAGAAGATTCATAAAGCGAGAAACAAAGTTGTGCATCTGTTTAAACTCTTCCGACATAATTGAAGGGAGTTTCTAAATCTCAAATCACAAAATGCAAAAATCAAACAACGTTCAATAACTAAATACAAAACGCGATAAATATTTTATGCAATCGAACAGTTGGAATTTTGTATTTCTTTGAGATTTTCCCGAAGGGATGCCTGTGGCAGAGCTTTGGAAATTGATTTATTAAATATCCTCGTGAATTTATCCTTCCATGCATTTATAAAATAAATTATGCCGCAGAATTTAGAACTGAAAGCACGCATTTCATCGGTTTCTGAGGCTGTTCGTGCCGCGCATCGTCTGAACGCACACGCAAAAGGCGTTTTACAACAGCGTGATATTTACTACAGGGTTCCTCGCGGCCGGCTTAAGCTCAGAATCATAAAAGATCGTTCCGCAGAACTGATCTTCTACAATCGTCCGAATAAAAAAGGAAGCCGTTATTCCGATTACGTTGTGCTTCCCGTCGATGATGCAATACTCACAAACGCTTTGTGTACAGCGGCATTTGGACAGAAGGTAATAGTGGAGAAGAAACGCCGCCTTTTTCTCTATAAAAATTCCCGAATCCATCTTGATGAAGTGCGCGGACTTGGAACGTTTATAGAATTTGAAGTACTCGTGAATTATGGAAAACGGCAAGCGCAAAAATTGCTGGATGTGCTCTCCAAGGAATTCGCAATCAAGCCGGCGGCAGTCATTGGCATTTCCTACTCTGATATGCTTCTTCATAAGCAGTAAGCGCTGAAAAACAAGAAATGCAAAGAGACTCTTTTTAAGGTGAACTATCACAAAATAATGGAGAGAGAAAAAACTCTTGCAGAGTGTAGACGTTTTTGGTATATTATTGCTGGCAATGCGGGAATAGCTCAGTTGGTAGAGCGCAACCTTGCCAAGGTTGAGGTCGCGGGTCCGAGCCCCGTTTCCCGCTCTGTCTCTAGAATGCACAGCAATCAGAGACACTCTTGACGAAACTGAAAGATTCCGTTCCTTTACGGCTTTTGAGAGACGTCCGGAGAAATCTTATCTATGAATTTACCCCGCTGCCACTAACCCCACCGGACAGCGGGGTTTTTATTCCGGGGCGATTTGTTGATCCGAATTCTTTGTAATTTTAAGTATTAAATAAAAAATTGACAATTGAAAATTTCTCTGGTTCCTTACCGCATCCCATAAAGCGGGACAAGAGTGGTAAGGTAAGTAATGAAATTGCGGGTACAGGTTAATTCCGCAATTGAAATTGACAATCGAAAACTTAATTGGCGCCGTACCCAAGTGGTAAGGGAGAGGTCTGCAAAACCTTTATGCAGCGGTTCGAATCCGCTCGGCGCCTCTATCAATTGCGAAGTGCGAATTATAAATTTCGGATTTTTCCAATTCGGAATTGACAATCGGAAATTGACAATGATTTTGCCGGGATGGCGGAATTGGTAGACGCACAGGACTTAAAATCCTGTGTCCTGCAAAGGGCGTGCGGGTTCGAGTCCCGCTCTCGGCACTGTAAATTCGATGTTTCAATGAAACTGAAGATTTTGTATTTATCCTTCCTTCGACTCACTTTGATTGTTTTATGTCTGCTGCTTCAGCCAACTAAACGAAAGTTAAGACTTCAAACGGTGGATGGAGCTTCTTGCTTTCTCAGATGAAAACTAATACATTTATCGAAAGAACGTATCACGCCACGGTCTCCATCGCTGTTTGTTTGGGCTGACACAGAGAAAAGGAGAGGTCATTGAGACAATCAAAATATTTTCACTCATCTATAATTCATACCTCAAACGCATGAACTATAGAGTTACTCTATCAAAGCGGTAGTTAGACGGTAAGAAATTAGTCATTCAAATAAAAAGAATGTGTTAATGGAATGCCAGTAACTTATCGGTTCGAGTCTAATATAGTTATAATAGAAATGGTTGGTGAATATTCTATGGACGATATTCCTAAAACCATTCTCAAATCGATCGCGGATTCTACTTGTCCGGCAAATCCTTCCATACTGGTTAATCTGAGTGAATCTCTGAGTATTTATAAAAGGTCTACAGAAGATGTCATAACTGTAGCGCGCTCTCTTGTATCTCTGGGCAAATATTTCAATAATCGTATCGCGTTGGTTGCTCCAAACGATTTGCAATACGGTCTGATGCGTATGGGTTCCGTTTTCTCGGAAGAGCTTGGGATGAAGGTTGAAATATTTCGTACGTTCGCTAAAGCTCGTCAATGGTTACTTTCATGAAACTCGCTTTCCGTTTAACCAGACGCTCCCCGCAAAAAAAGCGGGGTTTCGTATAAAGCGCTCAACAAACTGACAGCCGGAGGCCTGAGAATGTTATTGCAGCAAGTGCAATACAAATTAAAAGTTTACAAAATTCATGCTTGCCTGCCGGCTTGTCCGCTGAAACGAAGTGTAAGCGGAAGTGCCTACGGCCTGTCCGCCGCATCCCGCTTTGCGGGACGGATGGCGGGCACGCAGGCTGGGCGAGCAACGGTTTTGTATTAAGTTGTGAGCCAGAGGCTCATGCGCCTGTGGCGCAAAAGTAACTTACATGAAATAATAGAAGCAGTAACACGCTATCGCGTGTTACATTATTAGGCCTCTGGCTGTTAAGCGGTTATTGTAAAGACAAAAATGGACAAACAGATTATCTACGACTTTGTTAGCGCTATCAACGAACACAACGTTGAAAAAATCTGTTCGCTCATGACGGACGATCATCAATTTATCGATTCTCAAGGAAACATAGCTCTAGGTAAAGAAAAAATGAGAGCAGGATGGATCGGATACTTTCAATTGTTTCCTGACTATAAAATCGAAATTACGGATATTTTTCTTAATAGAAATACTATTGCCGCGTTTGGTTTTGCAAGCGGGACATTTGAAGGATTGAGTGAAAGAAAAGAAAATTACTGGCGTCTACCAGCTTCTTGGAAAGCGGTCATTAAGAATAATAAAATTCAATTGTGGCAAGTGTATGCTGATTCAAAAATTCCATTTGATATTATCAGTAAAAGCAAAAAACAATAAACGCTTAACCAGATACTCCTCGCTATCCGGTTACAAAACAACGGGACGCATATAATGCAGAAAGCAGCGTTGACGCTTCGTCTGTGGAAATACATCCCGCAGAGCATTCCACAAGCCCAGAGATCCATCAGCAATCATCAAACCTATCCACTGCAAGCCACGTCGTTTTAAGTCACGAAGCACTTCGCGCCAAGAGCCAGCGCTTTCACGATACCCTTCGACAAGGCTCAAGATCTCTTTTTGCCCTTGCCGATTTAGGCCAACAACCACCAGAACAGCCATGGCATCGCTTTTCGGACCAGCTTTGGGATAGACGCCATCAGCTACCTCTGATCAAACTAATACGTTGATTACAGATTCAGGGCATAATATTTAATAACTCATTTCAAGTTTTAAATGCTTTTTCTTTTTTTCCTTTATCAGGTAGACATTACTTGTTAAAGAAACAATACTGACTTATCACTAACATCTTATTCAGGGCAGGTCAGTAAGATTTCCTTTCGACTATTTAGTTAGTGAAAGCTTAAGGGAGTTGATAAGAAAATGTTGAATTGTGGAACTAGTTCCAGAATGTAGAAAGCCCAATTGTTTTGAGAATGAATTGGATCAAACTTAGAAGGAATTTTTTCCGTTAAATTATGGAAGCATTTCCATAATTTTGCGAAAAAGAAAAAAAACGTTTGATATGCAACAAAATTGGTTGTATTTTATGAAAGTTGTTCCACAAATGGGATTATCGGTTTGAAAGTTAGACAAATAACGATTTATGACATAGCGAAGGCGGCTAAGGTTGGTGTTGGGACAGTATCCAGAGTTTTTAACGGCAGTTCTAGAGTCTCCTCAGATACTAAAGCGAAGGTATTGGAAACGGCAAGAGAGCTGCATTATCAACCGCATAGTTATGCCAGGTGGCTTACCAGACGGCACGTTCGCACAATAGCGGTCATGGTGCCTCATTTTGGCCATTACTTTTTCCATGAAATTTTATCTGCAGTCCAACAGAAGACAGAGGAATTAAATATCGATCTGGTTCTTTACGGAGGAAAGGCGCCAGATCAAGTGGAGGCAAATATCATTAGAGCAATTCAAAATGGGCACACAGATGGCTTGATTCTTTTTTCCATAATGTTGTCGGAACGGTATATAAAGATATTAAAAGAATCCGGTCTACCGGTCGTGTTGGCTGATGCAGAATCTTCACATTTCGATTCCTTTACAATTGCGAATTCAGAGGGTGCGTATGTAGCGACAAATCATTTAATTGCGCTAGGCCATACTTCTGTCGGTATGATTAATGCGCAATTGACAACACCACCTGCAATTCAGAGACTGGAGGGTTACAAGCGTGCGCTGGATAGACATGGGATTCCATATTCCGATGATCTGGTCAAAACAAGTGCGACAGATAAATGGGGTGGGTTTTATCGTGACGCAGGATATCAAGCCATGCTTGAGTTTTTGAAACTTGGTCCGGCGATGCCGAAAGCTTTTTTTGTTTCCTCAGATATTCAGGCCATCGGTGCGATTGATGCCTTGTCTGAAAATGAGCTTAGAGTTCCGGAAGATGTTGCAATAGTCGGATTCGATGACATCGAGCTTGCACAAGAAATGAAGTTAACAACAATGCGGCAGCCTATTTTTGAATTGGGGACACTTGCGGTAGAACGAATCGCGTTGAGGATGTCAAACCATAGAACTGAAATTATACATAAGAGCTTTTCACCTTCGCTTGTTATCAGGCGTAGTTGCGGGGCTCTGAGAAAAGACTAATACTCAAATAACCGAGGTAGTGCATGCGAAAAGTTGTTACTATTGTAATTGTATGTTTGCTCTCGTTTAAAGTTTACGCGGGCGATAGTGGAAAGATTGCAGGACGCGTCGTTGATGCTTTGACAAAAGAGCCTCTGGCTGGAGCTAATATCATAGTTGTGGGAACAACACGCGGCACTGTCGTTGATCTAGAGGGCAGATATGCAATTCTGAATTTATCACCGGGAACATATTCTATCCGTGCAAGTGCTTTGGGATACCAGGCAATGGAAATTGCAAACCTTCGCGTCTCCATTGACTTAACAACTGTTGCCGATTTCATTCTTACGGAATCGGCAATAACTACCCAGGCGGTCGTCGTAATGGCAGAGCGCCCACTTGTTCAGAAGGATATGACCTCCTCTACTGCTATCGTGGACAGCAAAAAAATTGAAGCTCTCCCTATCACGAGTTTCCAAGATGTGCTCGCATTGCAGGCTGGAGTAGTGGCTGGTCATTTCAGGGGAGGAAGAAGTGGTGAAGTGACGTACTTGCTTGATGGGATTCCGATGACCGATCCAAATACCGGCAGCGCTGTCATAAATGTCAACACAAACTCGATTCAGGAGATGCAGCTTGTTACAGGAGCATTCAATGCCGAATATGGAAATGCAATGAGCGGCATAGTCAACATTGCCACGAAGAATGGTGGTAATGAATTGAAGGGCAACATTACTGCGTATTCGGGAGGGTACGTCACCAGTCATTCGGACATATTCACTGGTCTTCAGAAGGTCAACCCATTTAATAGCCAGTGGCTGGAAGTGTCGTTGAATGGACCAATTGTGAGCAATGATCTTTTTTTCTATATAGATGCCAGACACTATTATACGGCAGGAAATCTGTTCGGGATAAGAAAATTTAATACTTTTGATATAACGAATGCAAGAGCAGCATCTACAGCAGACTGGAATATTCAGGAGACGGGCGACGGCGCAACTGTGCCCATGGCTCCTTATTTAGAAATGTACTTACAAGCTAAGTTAACCTATAAACCTTCTGCGACCTTCCAGATTTCATATAATTGTATACTCAACAACAATCGAGGAAAAGATTATAATTTTGCATTCAAATATAATCCTGACGGAGAGCTTAGCAATTTTACTAAAGGCTATGTGAATAACCTCAACATAACACACACCATTAACTCAAAAACCTACTATAATGTTGGCGCTTCTTACTTCTTTCATGACTACAGAGAATATCTCGATCAAAGCCCATTTTCATTGTCCGATCTTTTTAATCGGCGAGATCCATTCAATCAAGATTACGTAAACACCGCGCTCTTACAGGCTCCGGAGGGTACATTTGTCACCGGAGGAACTATTATGGCGCACAATGTAAACAACACCGGCTCGTATCTAGTGAAGTTTGACATAACAAGCCAAGCAACAGATAATCATATGATAAAAGGGGGCTTAGAATTTAACAAGTATCAATTATTTCTCCATTATATCAATCTACAAATGCCTCAGGGAGACATTAACCGAGATCCAGTTCTTGATGGAAAACCGTTTCTCGAAGGTCCCGTCGTTATTCCGAGTATAGAATCACTTAACAACCAGTTGTACCTTCATCGACCGATGCAATTTTCTGCTTACCTTCAGGACAAAATGGAGTTCAAGTCACTCATAGTAAACTTTGGTGTCCGGTTTGATTGGTTTCACCCTGACGGACAAGTGCTCGCAAATCCTGCTGATCCAAATGTCTATTGGCCTCTTCAACCGCAGTACCAGGATAGCGTGATAGCTCCTGGTGTAACGGATACCACTTTGCTACATCAAATAGCGGTTCAGAAAAGAATGGGGTTCTGGTACAAGAATGCTACAGATAAATATCAATTCAGTCCAAGGCTAGGAGTGTCATTCCCAATAACCGATCAGGGCATAATACATTTCTCTTATGGACTTTTCTTCCAAATGCCTTCTTTCTACCAATTGTACCAAAGTCCAGGATATAAATTGCGAATAGCTGGCAGTACATTTCTCGGGACTATTGGTAATCCCGATCTCAATCCCGAACAAACTACGAAAGGAGAGCTAGGTTTGCAGCAACAACTTTCCGATGACATTTCGATAGATATCACAGGTTACTTCAACGATATCCGGAATCTATCAGGCACATTGAACGAAATCATCTATGTGTATGGTGGGGCAGCGGAATATAGCAAATTTGTCAACACAGATTTTGGATTCGTCAGAGGTTTAGTGATATCGATCGACAAGAGGTTAGCCAATTCTTGGGCTGCTACGCTAGATTACACCTTTCAAATTGCGAAGGGGAACGCGTCGGATCCCAATGCTGCAGTTAATTTGCTGAACAGTGGCGTATTACCGGAAACCCAGCTCATACCTCTTGACTGGGACCAACTGCAAACACTAAATGTGACACTTAGTTATGCCAACCCCTCGAATTGGGGAGCGAGTTTCAACTTTCGTTATGGCAGTGGGACTCCCTATACACCGCAAGGATTGACCAACGTTGGACAGTTAGTATATAATTCTGCAATAAAACCTGCGACTTATAATCTCGATGCACGAATCTACAAAGATTTTAAGATTGGTGGGAAGACCCTATCACTTTTCCTGCGGATCATAAATCTTCTAGACACTAAGAACCCGCTCAACGTTTATACAGATACAGGTTTACCAAACGTCTCTCTGGCAGAGGAACAGATAATTTCTACGAATCCATCGCAACGAATATCAACGGTACATGACTGGTACACAAATCCAACTTTTTACTCAGAGCCGAGGAGAGTTGAATTTGGAACCACAATTTCGTTCTAAGCTTAAAGGTTGAAAATGAAAAATTTTTCTGTGTGTGTTCTTTTCTTATGTATCTCTGGTGTGGCTTTGGGGCAATCACCTGGACTTCTGAATTACGCTAAGACTCACAGAGGGAATGCTCTTTATACACGGTTTGGTGTACATAACGGAAATAAAGTTGGCATCTCATTTCGCAACGATGGCTCGATCTCAGGAACTAATGCGAATGATTTTAGGGGTTACTGGCCTACTCCAGCTACAAAGGACAGCTATATCGGGGATGTTGATCCTGTGGTTGGCATTCAGCTTCCTCTAAGAGATTATACTCGCAACAGTCAGCACATATCTCTTCATCTTGTTGACACTTTGCACTCGGTCACTATTACTCCCGGACCAAGAAATGGTCAAAGCCTCAAAGTGGATCCCAATACGGGTGCCTTTCAAGGATTTGAGCCGGAGGTCGGTTACGTAAACCTAAACCAGGATACAATCGCTATGAGTCATATTCCTTCCAGTTGGCCGTCCTTTTGGCCAGATCATCCGGACTGGATAGACCCTGGAACGGGCAAAGCGGTATGGAATGGTTATTTCGGAAAGGGTGTTTCGAATGCCGACCAAGAAAGCTACTTCGTAATGGATGATGCACAGGATAACAGCGTTCAACAGCGAACGAATAATCTTTTCCATCCTGATTCTACTGACCTTACCAGAAATGGCATGGGCATAGTCGTTGCCGTGAGGGGCTTCCAATGGTCGCAGATACAAGCGCAAGATGTTCTTTTCTGGCTCTATGACATAACGAATGTCGGCACCACTAATTACGATAAAGCTGTTTTCGGTTTAGTCATAGGTGGTTGCGTGGGTGCATATGGGTCAGGAACGGGACAAAATCTGTCCGCTATTTGTGGGGACAATCTCGCCTATTTTGACTTGAACAATAATCTTGCCTACACTTGGCAGGCAAGCGACAATAATTACGGGGCTGGATGGGTACCACTCAAGCAAGTGTATCCTGGCGCGACTACAAACACAGGATATGCGGGATATGCTTATTTGGAGAGCCCGGGGAATCCTTATGATGCAATCGATAATGATAATAGCAATGAAGATGCTAACAACCCGGTTTTTGCAGAAAGTGATTTTACATTTAATTCATCAAAAAACACTTACTTATCTTCACGCAAGCTCTCCAGAACCAATGCCGGTAGTAATTCTAACTTTCCTGACAATGAAATCGTCTTAATAACTCCCACACCTGAAATAGTCACTTCGGGTACTCAAACACCCTTTCAAGTAATCAAGTATGAAAGGAAAGTCGTTCTCTTGGACACGTTGCTTAAAAGCGCTACGGACACCGAGACTGTGTACTCGCAGGATTTGCCATTTAGAATTTATGATGGGGTGACACTTACTGAGATACCGAACAATGGTGTTGACGACAACTTGAACGGTATAATAGATGAAAACCATGATTTACATTATGAAAGGATTTTCAGGGACAATTACGGCAGAATATTACGCAGGGATCTCAGGCCTCTTGCATTTAGAGATTATTTGACGGGAGCAGGGAACGACAATACTATGATCGACAAAGCGCGAGATAGCGGTCCTGGACAATTTGTCACAAGCTGGGTCCCTAACTATAGCCAACCTCGTAATTCAATTACGGGAAAATATCCTGGTATTTTTCAATCACATTGGTCTGGCGATGAAAATGGGAATTGGAACTCAAAGTTTGATGATGTAGGCGCTGATGGTCTTCCGAGTACAAATGATTTCGGCGAGGGCGATGGAGCGCCCACTGAAGGCGAACCCCATTTTGATAAAACTGACGTGAATGAATCCGATCAATTGGGATTAACGAGTTTTAATTTTTTTAATTATAGTGTATCCCCACCAATGAATAACTCAGAAGCTATATGGAACAGAATGGTGCCGGGTTACTTTGATGTCATACCACAGGTCCCTATGGACGGTGACTTTATTTTTGCTTCTGGATATTTTCCGATGCCATCTCGTCACACGGAAAGGTTCTCGCTCGCGTTGGTGTTCGGTGCGGATAGTGCAGAGGTCTTTACCAACAAACAAATTGTTCAGCAGATATATGATAATAATTATAATTTCACCAGGCCACCGTACAAGCCAATTCTTACGGCAATCCCAGAAGACAAGAAGGTTACATTGATGTGGGATGATAGGGCGGAAAGTTTCATCGACTATTCTATTCAGGAAGTCTCGAAGCGACATACGTTTGAGGGATACAAGATTTATCGTTCAACAGGACCTGGATTTACTGAAAATGGTGGAAAACCAATTGCAACTTTCGATCTCGCGGATGGAATACGCGGTAATTTTCTGCCGCAAACTCAAGCTCTTTCTAACTTGCCAACATTTTTTCTAGGCACCGACATTGGACTGGTTCATACATTCGTGGACAGCAGTTTGCAAAATGGCCAAACCTATTTCTACGCCGTCACATCATTTACGAAAGGAGACGAGCAAAACAATATTTATCCTGCAGAGAATTCGAAGTATGTAACAATCGATGCAAAAGGAATAGCTCACCCGGATGTGAATGTTGCTTATGTGATGCCCAACGCACCTATGGCAGGATATATGCCAGCAACGGGCGGCCTAATTTATCATAATGCCCCGTTATACGGAACTGGAACTGCGTCTTTAAACATCGTGGCATCCTCACAATTGAGATCCTTGTCGGGGCACAACCTCCAAATCGTTTTCAACGATAGCGACATTACGACTCGGCCGGCAAATGCACCTGGTCTGGTAACTTATCTTAATAACACAACTTCTTATTCCGTGATAGATTTAACATCCCGCGATACAATCCTCAACAATCTTACCATTGATGAGTCACAGACGTCAACCGTATTTGCTGGGATGACCATCACATTCATGAATGATTCAACTCGCTTAGTAGTCAGCGACTCTTCTTTCGGTTGGAGCCAAGATTCCTTAAATAGCTCGTACCCGTATATAGTTGACTTGTTCAATTTGGGAGGAGCTTTGCCTACTAATTATGATCCTTCTGACTACCAAATAGAATTCGGCGGCACAATCGTTGATACATCGCTTTCTTATGCCGTACTTGGGCTCACTGCTCAGCCAGTAAATTTCAGAGTGAAGAATCTAACTACAGGACAGTATTCGAAGTTCTGTTACGCTGTGGTAAATAACAGATTGACAAATCCACCGAAAACAAATATAGATATTATAATTGTCCCAAGAATCACTAATAGAAATCCGGTTTTAGGATGGTACGTCAGCTTTAGTGGGAAGTTGGGTATTCAGCTACCAAGTAGCGGAATATTCACACTGGTTACGAAGAAACCGTTTAGGAGGGGAGATGTTTTCGAGTTCATAGTTCCCAAAGATTCGGTGAATATTGTTGTGGCACGACAGCAGCTTGATAATATAAGGGTTGTTCCAAATCCATATGTGGCTTCATCAACGCAAGAACCAGCATTGCCACCTGGAATCAATAGCGGCCGCGGATCAAGAAAGATTTCCTTTATTCATCTACCGCCTAATTCCACGATATATATATTTACTTCACGGGGTGAGATGGTAAGAAAATTGCAGATGTCGGCAGGGCAGGATATTTCTAACGGTTCCGTCGACTGGAACCTCAGAACAGATGCTAACTTGGAGATAGCCTATGGTGTCTACTTATATCTTGTAGATACTCCAGGCATAGGACAAAAATACGGCAGGATCGCGGTCATAAAGTAAATGAGGTTGCAGATGAAAATAAAATTTTTAGCAATTGTGTTTGTTTTGAGTACTTCACAGGTTTATCCACAAAACAAAGTCGGCACAACTGCTGCAGCGTTCTTAGGCATAGGCGCCGGCCCGCGCGCGATAGGAATGGGAGGTGCTTTTACGGCAGTAGCAAGCGACCCTTCGGCGCTCTATTGGAATCCCGCTGGCGTATCAAGAACCGGCCAAACTGAAGTTTTATTTGAATATACAAATTATTTTTTCGGGATAAGTTACAATTACTTTGCGGGTGTTGTTGCTCTTAACGAAGATAATGCCATTGGAGTGAGCATAACCAATCTTAACTATGGTAGTGATGTTGTGACGACACTTTCTGCACCTGAGGGCACAGGGCAGACTTGGAGTGCAAGCGACTGGGCGGTAGGGGTCACTTATTCAAGGAATCTCACGGATAGATTCTCCATTGCTGGGACCGCAAAGATGATAGTACAGAACATTTGGCGCGAATCGGCAACAGGTTGGGCGCTTGACGGCGGTGTACTATATATTACTCCGTTTAATGACATGAAAATAGGGATGGAAATAGCAAACTTTGGTACGGATATGCAGCTAACCGGATCTGATCTTTTCGTCTCTTATGATTCGAATCCTTCAATGGAAGGGAATAACAAAAATATCCCGGCACAATATTACACTAATTCTTACCCTCTCCCTTTATTCTTTAGAGTCGGGTTGTCGATGGACGTTGTACAGTTGGGTGATCATCGTTTGACAGTGGCTGCTGACGCGATACATCCAAGTGACAACTTACAAAGCGTGAATGTTGGAGCAGAATATTCGTGGGGCAATTTGGTCTTTCTGAGGGCAGGTTACAAATCGCTTTTTCAATCTAATAGCCAGGAAGGACTAACCCTTGGGGTTGGATTTCACTACCAGATAGATACCCATTTGATTGCAAAGATTGATTATGGTTTTGAGGATTATGGGTTATTAAAAAATCTTCAAGAATTTTCATTTTCAATAGGATTTTAAAAGGAGTTTGTCGTTGAGGAAAAAGATTCATGTGCAATTAATCGAAAAAACAAAAACAAAGGAGAATATGGTTATGAGAAAGCTTTCATATTTTGTGATAATTATTATAGGTGTAATGATTGTAACTCCGATAGCTAACGCTCAGAACCAGGTCACATTTCAGGTTAATATGGCTGTGCAGCATCTAAGCGGCATCTTCGGAATTGGAACCGACTCCGTTGCAGTCCGAGGCGGTTTCAACAATTGGGGGAACTCTCCGGGCAGTCCATTATGGATGAAAAAAAATTCGAGTGACACCATTTACACGGCAGTTTGGACATTCCCGGATTCTTTAGTAGGAGATACTATAGAATACAAATTCTTTTCAAGCAATGTTAGTGCATCCGGTGGGGCGGGCGGCGGCGGCGGTTGGGAAGGAGATTTTGCTCCTCCGGAAGGAATCGCTGGACATCGCTGGTACAAGCTTACCGCTGGTAGTCAGGTGATTCCAACAGTGTTTTTTGATGATGTTAGTGTGGTAATGGTTGTCCCGACCCAGACCATCACTTTTCTATGCGATATGACCGTAGCTGCACAAATGGGATATTTTTATCCTGATATTGACAAAGTCTGGGTCTGGGGTGACGGTATTCCCGGTGGATGGGGACCTGGCTCTCAGATGATACAGAATCCGTTGAATCCAGGTCATTACTTATTGTCTGTTTCCATTGTGCAAAATCCCGGTACAGTTCTAGGATATACTTTCCATATAACAACCAATAGAACTACAGGTCGTCCTCTACCTTATGGCGGTTACGACCAGGGTTGGCACAACAACAATTATCTTTATACAACGACAGGGAGTGATCAAGTGTTGTCGGAGATATTTTACAATGGTTCTTCTGCAGTCTTGACACATGATGTTACGGTGATTTTTTCCGTTAATGTCAAAGGAGCCATCAACGCTAGGACAGGTAATCCATTTCCGAAGGTTGACAGCGTGTACATCAGCGGCAGTGACGGGAATATAGGTGCGACTGTTCCTGAGATCGCATGGATTAATAGTGCACCATGGCGTGCCAGCGATATCAATTGCAAGATGTATGACAATGGAACGCACGGAGATCTGGTCGCGGGTGATTCAATCTACTCACTCAAGGTGAAATTCCTCGCTGGATCCGGTAATAATGAAAAATTCATGTACAATATAATGTACAACGTTGGCGCAACAAGCGGCGACTACTATGACATTACTAATGTTGATCAAAATGAACAGAATACTGTTTATAGTGCAAACTGTCATGAGTTTGTGATCCCCGATTCTGGAGGTGTTGTTCTCAGATTGACCACCAACAAGTTTGGCGATTACTTAGATAATACTACTGTTGCCCAGATTACCGGTGTCGAAAAAGTTTTGGGAACTCCTACGGTTTTCAGTCTTGATCAAAATTATCCGAATCCATTCAACCCTTCGACGACTATTCGGTATTCCATTCCACAGAATGGCTCTGTTACGCTGAAAGTCTATAATGTTCTTGGTGAGGAAGTCGCCACTCTTTATGATGCCACACAGAAAGCCGGTGTGTACGAAGCCCAATTTAACGGCGCAAATTTCGCAAGTGGTGTGTACTTTTATTCACTTCATGCAGGGAATTATTATTCTGTAAAGAAACTGCTTCTACTGAAGTAAGGTAATCTCAATATTTCAAAAGGCGCTCCGTTCCGGATATTAGAAATGTTGGGACGGAGCGCCTTTTTGAGTAGTCCTTCTAACGAAAGTAATGATTAGCGTGCTGTATATTACAATGATTTGTCTTAGATTGTTATAAAAACGGAACCCGTTAGTATGATCCATTCAAGGAAGTTTTTCCTGTTATTATCGGTATGCTCAACATTCATTTTTGGTATAAGACTTTCTGCGCAGACGGCTGTATCAATAGGAATCTTGACTGGGGGAGGAGACTGGTACGAGGATACAGTCAGGATTTATGCAACTGTAAGCGACGCAAGCATTGGTAGTGCGATGGTCGAGGTGAGAGGCAACAACTATGTTCACGATACCACAGTAAGTGTGTCGTCGAGTCTTCTGTCTGCGCTTGTGCCACTGGTTGATGGCAGAGATACGATAATAATTTCAATTACAAAGCCGTCGGCTGCAACCGTGAGCAGTAGAGTTGTGTTTGATTACCACGCTGACCATTCAACAAATATAATTATCAATTATAATATTAGTGGAAGTGCTGTAATTCTTGATGCAACTTCATCGACAAATCCGGATAATTTACCGGTCAGTTATTTATGGGAGCCTGATCCATTAAATCCATCGCTTGTAGCTTTATCTGGTTCAAACACAGCTACGGTATCCTATGAATCTCCAACTGCAGATGGCGAATATTATTTTACCGTGAAAGCTATTACTAGTCTCGATACATCGTGGGCACGTGCGGTGATAGTGGTGGATTCTGGACGAGCGCATATAGTTGATTCAGGAACATGGCATCCGTCGTGGATTGATAATGCAGTGATTTACGAAATTTTTGTTAATAGCTTTAGTTTTGGTGGACAATTTATAGAGGTCACAGCAGCAATTCCGCAGTTGAAGGCTCTCGGAATAAACTGCATCTGGCTGATGCCTATATACCCGGCGGTATCAACGCATGGTTATAACGTTACAGACTATTATCATGTGAGATCGAGTTACGGTTCTAATAGCGATTTTGCGAATCTTGTGAATACGGCACATCAATACGGGATCAAGGTAATCTTAGATTTGGTGATCAACCATACGTCGGCAGAGCATCCATTTATAAAGGATGCATACCAGTACGGAATATATTCACCGTACAATGATTTTTACGTATGGCATAATGGTGTGGTGTCAGAAAGCATGTACGTTTATTACTACGGATGGTCGGATTTGGCAAACATAAATTATCAAAGCAATTGGACAAAGGAATACCTGCTCAGGATGTCTAAATATTGGATTGAGAAATTTAATATAGATGGATACAGATGTGATGTCGCTTGGGGAGTAAATGACGGTGGCGTAAATGAATGGGGGCAAAACGAGATACGTCCGGGTGGACCAGCCTTCTGGCAGACATTCAGGGCCGAGTTAAAAAGCGTTAAGCCTGATATATATCTCCTCGGTGAGATGGATGCTGCTCGTTATTATGGACGTTCGCCGTACTTTGATAAAAAATTTGACAGCGGATATGACTGGTCGTTTCTTTCTTCCATTGAAAATTGCTTAACACATATAAGTTCTGTTACTACTTTCGATCTACTGGTTAAATTTTACGAAAGTAGTAATTATCCTTCATTCGCTCGCCCTTTCCGTTTCATTGAGAACCATGATCTTTCAAGATTCATTTCGATGTACAATGTTCAACAGACAAAGATGGCAGCGACGCTTCTTCTTACCATGCCCGGCGTACCTTTGATTTATTCTGGACAAGAGTATGGTGAGTTGACTATGCGTAATCTTATCGATCGAACCGATCCGAACGATCTGAATCCTTTCTATACGAAGTTGATACATATTAGAACCTCGCATCCCTCGCTTGAACAGGGAAGCCTCATGCGACTTCAGACATCGTCAAATGATACGGTATATGCGTATCTCAGAATGTTCGGAAATGATAAGGTGGTAGTGCTTAATAATTTCTACAGTAATAACGTAAATACCATTGTTACTATACCGCGAGATTCATTGAGGTTCGATTCAACAAAGACGTGGTATGTAAACGACATATTGAATGGCGAATCAACTACGGTAAACACATCTTCATCACTTGACGTATTCGATATCGATCTCGCCCCCTTCCAATCGAGAATCCTCATTTTCTCCAATTCGCCAATATATAACGGCGTTATGGAGAACGAGGCAAAACCGAAAGTGTTTAAATTAGATCAGAATTTTCCAAATCCTTTCAACCCGAGCACACACATCAATTATTCGTTGGCACAATCTGGATTTGTTTCATTGAAAGTTTATAATACTCTTGGTGAGAATGTTCAAACCTTGGTATCTGACTACAAACACCTGGGAGACTACTCACTCACTTTTAACGGAAACCGGCTCAGTAGTGGCATATACTTTCTTCGGTTGCAACAAGGTTCGCTAACCAGCACCAAGAAGTTATTACTACTAAAGTAGAATCAACTAAAGATAGATTGAAGTAAAGTTCTTAAGTTATGGTGCTATTTTAAAATTTTACTAAGACAAAGTAGTCGAACAAATTTGCGAATAGAATGAAATCTTTCAGCGTTCCTTTTAATGCGACTGATCGTGATTATTGGCACAGAATAAAACTCAACGGGAAGTTATGGTAATTTGGAGTCTGGAATCTATGAAAGCTCACAAATATTCAATTTGGCTTCTTTTAATTCCAACGATCGTTCTCACAATGGCAATAAGAACGGGCGTATCCTATGGTCAAACCACCGTTGTTGTAACATATCCTGGTCCCACAGGTATCTCGGCTGCGACCGATAGAATTGTTACGGTGAACGAGAATCCCGTTTTTGTTTACAATACAGCCGTTAACTTCAACCGGACGTATTCTACGAATCCCGTACTTGAAACCACTCCCGTAGCTTACTTTGATTTTTGTGGTGAAGTTACGATCAATGTGATTGTCCCGGGAGTGAAAATAGGCATGGTTACTATACGTCCTTTGGCCTTGGGAATTAAGCCGATCATAAATGGCGATACCATATCTTTTCTGCTATCAAACCCGGCAAAGCTCACGATAGAAATTAATAATAATCTGCATCGCGCCCTTCACCTTTTTGCAAACAAGTTGAACCTCAATCCACCGCTAGAGGGTGATCCAGGTGTTATTTATTTTGGTCCGGGCGTCCACAATGCAGGGAGTATCCAGGTTGGAAATGACAAAACAGTATACATTGCCGGCGGAGCAGTTGTATACGGTTGGATTAAGGCAATGAATATGCAAAATGTTAAAATTGTCGGTCGAGGCATTCTTGATGGAAGTATCTACTCCCGGTGGCCGAACGCAGTCGTTCCCATTGATTTTGAGCATTGTCAGAACGTGACTGTGGACGGTATCTTGATACTAGATCCGGCAGGATGGACGCTCAATACATATTTCTGTGATCGTGTGACAATTAATGATGTAAAAATAATATCGGCTCGTTCTAACGGTGATGGGATTACTACGCAATCCTGTACGAATGTTACCGCGACGGATTGCTTTGTGAGAGGCTGGGACGATAACCTTGTGGTGAAAGGGTACGGTGGCACAGTCCCGGGGTACGCTTATGGTAATGTGAAAAATGTCATATTCGACAATATGATTTTATGGACCGACCTTGCACAGTCTTGCGAAATTGGATACGAGACGAGGGCAGATACCATGCAGAACATTACCTTCAAAAACATAACGGTGCTGCATAACTTCCACAAGCCGGTGATGAGCATCCACAACAGCGATGAAGCTGTAGTAACCGATGTGCATTATGACAATGTTACAGTCGAAGATGCTGAGATGGGGCAAGGGGATGGTTCAAAATTACTCATTGATTTGTTCATAGGGACTTCTGTCTGGAGTCAGTCTTCCGAAAGAGGGAAAATTAGAAATGTGACTTTTAACAACATAAGAGTGCTTGGGGGCAATTTTCCGCCTTCACGCATTCAAGGATTCGATCAGAGTCATGACATAGAAAACGTGTCCATAAATAACTTGTATCTTTTCGGCACATTAATCTCCAATGCAAGTACAGGAGGGTTTTCCATCAACCAGTATGTACAGAACGTTTCGTTTGGCACGGACACCGGAATAGAGACAAATTCCAGTGATGAATCTGGTCCTAGGAATTTCTTGCTTGCACAAAATTATCCCAATCCTTTCAATCCGAGCACGACAATTCTTTATGAAATTCCTGAGGCTACACGAGTCACACTGCAAATTTATAATGAGCTAGGACAGCGTATCGCGATCCTTGTCGATGGCATTTTCCGGGCTGGGCAGTACGGTGTTGTCTGGAATGGGCGAGATACTTTGGGAATGCAAGTCCCTAGCGGGATTTATTTTTATCGTTTGCAAGTCGGAAGTCTTTTCGCGACGCGCAAAATGCTGCTGTTGAAATAACTATTATTGAGAATGAACTCGTGATCAAAGACATTTGTGGATGTTCTTCTCCTCATCAGTATTTAGGGGAGCGAGCACATAGAAAGGAAAGGTGCTGTCAATAATGAAGGAATTGTGTCCATCAATTGTTCGATTTTCTTATATGAACTTCTTGATCAATGAAAACTAACCAAGCTTTAGTAAAATAATGATGAAGCCCTTGTTTTGGTTTGTCATCGCAGTGTGTACTTTCGAGGGCATTAAAGCACAAACTCCCCTATCGAGTGATAACAACGCAACGAAAATTGACACGTTGGCCTTAATTGGTAGCAAGCCGATTACGACTGCAGATTTCCTTAACAGGTTTGAATTGTCAATTTATCCAGGTAAAGATGATCCTACGATGTTGGAAAAGGTCAAGCGTGATTTCCTTTACTCGATGATTGCTGAGAAACTTTTGTCTCAGGCAGCCGAACAATCTGAGATTTCCAGCACTTCGTCCGAAAACCTTGTTCGCGATCAGATGGAGAAAATTTTTATGAGGGATGCTCTTTACAAAAAGGAAATCATACCTCGTGCGCAGACAGTAGTCACAAATGACGAGATCTTGAAAGGGTTCAGCTTGTCCGTTCATAAGTATTTGGTGGATGCATATTATTTTGAAAGTGACAGCGCAAAGGCGTGGGATTTTTGGTCCGCTCTTAGGGAGGCACCCTCTCAGGACATCTATAAACTTGTTTCTCGTTTCAAGATACGTCATGATACTTTGGAGATTCCATACGGTGAATCATCAGCAAATTTAGAGGGTGCTTTCTTCGGGCAAAAAGAGGGATATATTTCGAAACCCATAATGACCGTTGACGGCGTTCTTATCTTTAAAGTTTTGGGGAGAGAACCGAATCAAAAGTTTATCTCTGGATCAACGGAAGACCGGCTGCTCAGGATTCGCAAGATTCTCGTAGCTCGTAAGGAAATGGAACTTGGTAATGAATATGTTGAAGATATTATGAAAAATGTCCGTGTTACAGTTGATTATAAAATTTTTCGCCCGTTAGTATATGCTATCCAACGAATCTCTGAAAAACAAAATCCTCTGTCGTTCGATCCACGCTACCGACTTTCCCCACAGGAAATACTTTTACTTCAAGATGAATTTAAGAAAGAGCTCTCCAATCCTCTGCTGACTTTTAATGGAGGAAATATCACGCTTAAAAAGGTTTTTGAAGAACTTGCAAGCTCAATATTTGCTACGGAAGATACGACAATATCTGGAATAACATTTGCGTTGCACAACTCACTTCGTTTTATTTCTCAAAACTATTTCCTTGTCAAAAGAGCAAGGGAATTGGGGCTGGAGAATTCTCCCGGAGTCAAGTACAACATTCAGATGGTACTCGATGCCTTCAGATCGTATCGAATGGCGAATCAAATAATTGATAATGTTACAATTACTCAATCGGAAGCGGACATATTTTTTGCAGCCCATCACGATGAAGTGCTAAAAGGAATTGATCTGCGTTTGAGAGTATATGAAACTGAGAATATCAACCAGGCGTTTGAGATCTATACTAGACTTACCAGAGAAAAAGACTCTTCTGTTGCTGAAAGTGATACAACAGTTTGTTGGGTCAAAGCTTATGATCTTGGCGAGATCGGTGCAGTACTTGCGGGATTCAAGCGAGGAGAAGTTTACGGGCCTGTAGTGAACAACGGCAAGTTCTTCCTTTATCAAATCTTTGATAAAAAATCGTCTGTTAATAATGCTGCTATAAAGAACAGCGTGCAAGTTGCGGAGGAAATACTTCTCACAGACAAGAAACGGGAGGTGCTGTGTAGATACATTGCAAAGCTCGCGAAAGAAAATAATGTCAGGTTATTCAGCCACAATGTCCTCGGCATAAGGGTCACACCTTTTCAAATGCTAACGTATCGGTACATGGGATTTGGCGGGCGAATACTTGCCGTCCCGGCATTGTATCCCCGAGAAGAGTGGATAAAATACTTCTATCAGCAAGAGAAACGTTCGCAGCCATGATGTAAATAATGGAAAGCGAAGTGAAAAGACCACGCCTGAGTATCTGGCAAATCTGGAATATGAGTCTCGGATACATAGGGATGAATCGCGATATGGAATGGTCTCAAGGAGGGCATTTCAAAGACTCACAGTCGCTCATATTCTTAACTCGTAAACTGCCAGTGCCATCCTTCAAAGTCGTGAAGACAGATTCATTACTTGTGATTACAACGGAAAAATGGTCGTTGAAGTATAAAGTGGGCTCAGGCAAGTTTACGAATGCCAATTTTCAGATAGCTTTCAATTGAACGGTAATACTATTGTGCGGCATCCCGGTGTATCTGAAGTTCATCCGTTAAGCACCTGTCTTAAATAGGGTTGAATATTAAAATCTCAAAGCCAAATCGAGTTACCCGAAGCTATACGCAACACCTTGTCGCTAATCCTTCGACTGTTTTTCCATTGCTTTGCCCAGTCCGCGAGGCAGATTGGATTGATGGATGGGATCCAATCTCCGTTCTCACGTACTCTGGAGTGTCCGAGTTAGATTGTGTATTTACCACGGCAGCAACTCCGAATAATGATATTTGGTATATCACTCGACATGAACCTAGCACTGGATTTGTCGAAATGCTCAAGATCACTCCATTGATAACTGCATGCAAATTAACAATCCAGCTTCACCCGTCTGATAACGGCTCGGAAGCCATTATTACATATTCCTATATAAGCCTTGGGTCTGAAGGTGACGCTTTCATCGAATCATTCACCGAGGAATACTACCGGAAATTCATGCAAGATTTGGAGTCACGTATCAATCATTATCTTGTCCATGGCAAGGCCTTACGTGTATCAGGTGCCTAATCTGTAACTTAAACTTGTCTTGTCCAGATAATTGAATCACAACCAGCACACAAAACCATACACTCTCCGAGTAATGGTTACGTGTAAGGATAACTGGAGAATGACCATCCTCTCTATCTACATTTTACGAATAGCCACTAAAAAGCATCGAAAACAAAGCAGATATTGAGGAAATGACTACAATGACTATGAAGACTTTCCTTTTTAATGAACGATAGCAGTAAAGCGGTGCATTGTCAGTCTTATGTGATGAGCAAGCGGCTCGATGACGGGGAATCTTCTTTGCTATTCTTCCTTATTCAACCTATCTTCAACCACATACCAACACGGTCATAAGACGAGGAGGGTCGTCGCAGGCGCCTCTCTCGTATTCACAGACAGAGAAACGAATATGTTTGCAATATTCTGCAAAATATTTGCTTCAGAAGATCCCCTACACACCCGACAACAAATTTGTTGCCATTTAACGGTACAATGTAGCCCACCAACAATCACCGGAGGAACAATGCGACGTGTCATTGCTTTACTATTCACGGCTTGTAGCTCCATCTGTCTCGCTCAAACAGATTCGCTGTTCGTGGAGAAGATGGATGGAACAATCCGCGGTTATCCAATCTCTTTGATAAACCAGATTTCCTTTTCTGATTTACCTACGAGCATAAGAGATCAAGAGTTAATACAGACGGTTCTTTCTTCTTTTGCGCTCCGTCAAAATTTTCCAAACCCGTTTAATCCGACGACGACTATCCAGTATGATATTCCTCGTAACGGTGAAGTCAACGTAGCTGTGTATGATATTCAAGGCCGCCTTGTTCGATCCCTGGCAAGCCTCACTCAACAGGCGGGCTCACATAGCATAGTGTGGGATGCTCGTAGCAACGGGGGAACCATTGTTGCGAGCGGTACATACTTTTGCCGCATTGATTTCAATAATGCATTTCTTGTCAAGAAACTAGTCCTTCTCAAATAGCAATTCACCAAGGAGATTATTATGAAGCGCACATTTATATTTCTTCTCTTTTTGGGGATGTCTTTTTCAGCATATTCTCAGACAAAGATGTTCATCAATAAAAACAATGGAACAACAGATTCTTTGTTTCTGTCCGATGTGAAGAGCATTTCATTCAAATCGGGTTCTTCTACTTCCCCTTTGGGCGGTATGATCCCAGTTGCGGGCGGCACATTTACGGTCGGCACAACACCTGTCACGATCAGCAGTTTCACGATTGATAAATATGAAGTTACATTTGAGAAATGGACAGAAGTAAGAACCTGGGCATTGACGAACGGTTATACTGATTTGGCGGCAGGCAAGAATGGTCACAATCCGATTGGGACGAATAATCCTGTAGACTCTTTGAATTGGTTTGATATAGTAAAATGGTGCAATGCCCGTTCGGAGAAAGATGGACTAACTCCTGTTTACTATACCACAAGTGCACAAAGCACGGTGTATAGGACGGGAGAGACAGTGATTAATACAGACGCGGTGAAATGGACAGCAAACGGCTATCGTTTGCCGACAGAAACAGAGTGGGATTTCGCCGCCCGAGGAGGAAATTCCACACAGGGATACACCTATAGTGGCAGTAACACCTTTGACAATGTTGCTTGGTGTTGGCAAAACTCCCCAATCAATACGCACACCGTGGGGACAAAAATGGCAAATGAACTTGGTATTTACGACATGAGCGGCAATGTGTGGGAAATGGTATGGGATTGGTATTCCAGCACGTATCCGTCCGGGACGACAGATCCTAAGGGTCCATCGACTACTCAAAGCTTTCGGGTGTTTAAGGGCGGTTCGTTCGACGCTGATGGGGGCACCTGCGCGATGGCTTACCGCATCTTCGTCTACGGCGGCGACTTCCCGAACGTCCGCCAATGGAACAGTGGCTTCCGCTGCGTCCAGGATTAACGCTTTTACTCTTTTACCCATTTACGACGAAGCGAGTGAATAAATAGTATTTTTAAAAATTGCTTGCGAAAACTCTTAACCGAAAAATAAATCCAGCCCCGCCATCACGACGGGGCTTTTAGTTGTCTGTCTCGTCCTCAGATTAAACATCGCCGCTTTCTTGTGAAGAACAAGCTTGCGCAAATAGGAGGAATATCAAAGATGGTTGAGTTGATACGTACAATTTTGTATCATGTCATAAGGATAATTCATGACCAGACGTGTTCAAATATAAAGTGTTTCTGAATATCAGATGACTTATCTCTCGATATACTCAAACCAAATCGTTCTTCGTTTTCCCTTTTGCTTGCTCATTTACATGAAAGGAATTACTTTGAAAACAATAATCATATCGATATTGGCAATAAGTTTATTGATTGTTCCATTAGCTATTGCACAAATTGCTGACTCTGCCAAACCAACATCATCTGAGCAGCACAAGAAGTTTGACCCGGCGCGAAATGCACAAGAAGATATCAAAGAAGCAATTGTTCTCGCTAAGAAATCGGACAGACGTATTCTTCTCGATGTCGGAGGTGAATGGTGCATCTGGTGCCACCGCCTCGATAGTCTGTTCCTTCAAAACAAAGATCTTGCAGAATATTTAGACAAGCATTATGTTGTTGTGAAGATTAATGTGAGCAAAGAGAACAAGAACCAGAAACTTTTATCAAAATATCCCCAGGTACCTGGATATCCACACCTCTTTGTGCTGGATAGAAACGGTAAGCTTTTGCACTCACAAGATACGGGAGAATTAGAATATCCAAAGAATTATCCTATTAAAGGGCACGATAAGAAAAAAGTATTTAACTTCTTGAAAAAGTGGGCAAAGTAGGTTTATTATCTGCGAGGTATATATGACATCAGTGGAACAGCGTAAGATGATTCAGAAACTGAAGCCAGTTGTAATGAAAATGAGTGCGGATGAGCGGCGAGGATTTGAGATGATGGTAAAACGGGACCACGACGATGAAGAACTTGATTCGCTGACCATGGCAAAGCTGAAACAGTTGCATGGTAAATTCTTTCCGAAGCATTCTAAAGAAGATCTCGAAGACGCATGGAATAAACTGGCAAAAGGGAAATAATCAGGGAAAAAACACATGGAATACAGAGCGTTCGGGAAAACAGGAATTACTATCTCAGAAATCGGTTATGGTGCATGGGGCATTGGCGGTGCGATGTGGCAGGGTTCGAAAGATGATGAATCACTTCGGGCGCTGCATCGAGCAATTGATCTCGGCTTGAATTTTATCGACACCGCATTAGTGTACGGTGAAGGGCATTCCGAGAATTTGGTTGGAAAGGTGATCAAAGAACGGAAGGAACGGTTATACGTTACATCGAAAATTCCGCCGAAGAACCTCAAATGGCCGGCGATGCCGGGAACACCTCTGCAGGAGGCATTTCCTTTCGATCACATCATCAAATGCACGGAAATGAGTTTGAAGAACCTTGGCGTTGATACGATTGATGTTCAACAATTCCACGTGTGGGATGATGCTTGGGCAGCAGAGAACGAATGGCAGGATGCAGTTGCCAAATTGAAGGAACAAGGAAAAATTCATTTCTTTGGAATGTCTCTCAATAATCATGAGCCAGATAATGCTCTGAAAGTTGCTGCAACCGGATTAGTCGATTCGTTCCAGGTTATCTATAATATTTACGATCAGACACCGGAGAAGAATCTCTTTCCACTATGTCAGAAAAATAAAATTGGCATTATTGTGCGCGTACCGTTAGATGAAGGCGGATTGTCGGGAAATATTACTGCGGAGACAAAATTTCCCGAACGCGATTTCCGCAACAGTTACTTTCGCGACAATCGGAAACAGCAAGTTGCCGAACATGCAGATGCACTCAAGAAACTCCTCGGCGAAGAAGCTCAAACATTAGCCGAACTTGCTCTCCGGTTTTGCCTGCACCATCCGGCAGTCTCGACGGTTATCCCCGGTATGCGCAGTATTTCCAATGTTGAGGCGAACTGCCTGCTTTCTGACAGAAGGAAGCTGAGTGATTCTCTCGTTGCCGAACTGCGCAATCATACATGGGAACGAGATTTCTACCAAGGATGATCTCTGTGTTCAAGAGAATTGCAAACCCTGCGTATAACAAATTGCTCACTGTTTCTTAAAATAGAAAAATGGAGTTCGCAATGAAAATCTTTCCGTTGTTCTTTCTCTTACTCTTCATATCCTGTGTCCCGGATAAAAAGAAAACAACTGCTTCGTTCTCAGAAGATGCTGCAGTGATTGAACAAGAGATTGCTGATTTTCACCACGAACTCAAACGGGCATATAACGGTGCTTCCATAAACACCGACAGCTTGATGGATAATTTCTTCGGGAAGGATGTTTATTATGTGACCTACTGGGGAATGACCGAGCCCATCGATTCGACAAAATCGCGTCTGCGCCATGCCCTGCCTGGAATCAAAGATTATGATAACCGGATAGAAAGCATGAACGTCAAAGTCTACGGCGATGGAGCGTATGCTTTTTTTATCTTGCGTCAAACGTACACGCTCAACGGGATTCTCATGGATGAATACCTGCCAACAACATTTGTATTTGAACGTCGCGAGAAACAGTGGGTGGTGGTGCATTCGCAGCGTTCGGCCGATTTTCAGACGATTCAGCATCTTATGAATATAGCACAACGACGCGAATAGCAGGTCAATCAGGAAATACTTGAATTGATAGTAAGATAGAAGGTGATCCAAAACGCACGAAGCCCCTCCAGTATTTCACTGAAGGGGCTTCATAGTAAAATGTGTACGGAGGTTTAAAGTTCTTCTGACGCCGCACGTATGGTTCGGCGAATTGCTTTTGCCTGTTTCATACGTTTCTTGACCGAAGGTTTTGTGAAAAATGCACGTTTTTTCACTTCCTTTAAAATGCCCGATCGTTCATACTTTTTTTTGAACCGTCGTAACGCACGGTCGATGGGTTCATTTTCACCAATAAGAATGCCGACCAAGAAATCACCTCCTTCGCTCAAGATTACATTTTTTATACAGCTTCGTTTTCCACTACCTCTTCTGCAATATTCTCTAACAGTTTCCGCTCACCAAGCTTCTCGAATGCAACAACAATAGAATGGATTCCATTCGACATTTTATCTTTTCGAACGACTCTTCCCATATCATCCAAATCCGAGTGATAAATCTGTTCACCGATGGTAAATGTCTTTTGTTTGGAGTACGGAGTGCATTGTTCACGAATGAGAGCGATAGCTTGAACCTTCTTCTTCGTCTGACTGGCAACAGAAAGAGTTAATAAAGCAGTTTGTTTACACTTACCGCATCGGTACCACATTTTTACAGTCTCATTGACGGTCTCCGTGCCGGTATTCTCGGTTGGCTGACCGCCAACGAATTCCATTTTTGTTTCCCGCCGGCAGTATGCACATTGATGCATGATATATTTTGTCTTTGCCATATTAATTCCCTATAAAATCTTTTTTGGGACTACTTCAGATTGGCTGATTCAGCATGAATGATACAGGAGTACGCCAACTGCCTTATAAAGTACGGAAAATTGGCTGGTAAGTCAAGCCGCAGAAATTTTGATTTTCAGCCTTTTTTTATTATACTTTAGCCGCAAATGAATCACTTTTGAAGTAAAGGTTGAAGCTTTTGGCAGCAGAAAGTCAGCACCATAGTTCAAAAAAGAACCGTTTCACCATTGTTTTAGTGCCGGATGAAGATGCCAGTAAAGCGAAAAACTTTCGATTAGCTCCTTGGCAATTTGTTGCGGGATTATTAACATTTGCGGTGGCAGCGGTTGTGCTCGTACTGCTTATTCTTATTTATACTCCAGTGGGTGAGATCTTCCCATTATCAAACCCAGGGCTTGAAAATAAGTACGGCAAAGAACTGATTTCGCTTAACCAGCGAATGACGAGTTTGATGGAACAACTTGTTGAGTTGCGATCCTACAACATGAAGTTGCGGCGGGCAATGGGTGAAAATTTGACGATTTCTGATTCTGGAGTCGTGAAAACTGTGCCAAGAACAGCCGCCGTAGAAAAGAATAAGATCGGCAAGGATGAACAGATGGCTGCGAATGTCCAGCCATTCATGAGCCCGGTACAACAGATGATACCTGCCCGATCTGTGAAACTTGAACCAGATGCGAGAGTTGCGGTTTCGTTCCCGGCTATCCTTCCGACAGAAGGATATATGACGAGGGGATTTGATCCGGAACATAATCATTTCGGTTTGGATATTGCCGGGAAGACGGGTAATTTAATTGTTGCAGCAGCGGACGGTAGCATAGTTTTTTCTGGCTGGACGTACGATGGTGGCTATATCGTGATTGTTTCTCATGCGGGCGGTTTTATGAGCTTTTATAAACACAATCAAGCATTGCTGAAATCTTCAGGTTCGTTTGTGCGGCGCGGAGATCCGATTGCAACACTCGGTAATTCCGGAACAACGAGTTCCGGTCCGCATCTGCATCTTGAGATCTGGAAAGATGGAGTTCCAGTAGATCCATCCCTCTATTTGATAAATTTTTATCTCTAAAGGTGGCGCGTGTCTACAAAATTTGATCCTGTTAAAGAAATGAATATCATCGGTGCCGGAACGGTTGTCGAAGGAAAGATTCGAAGCCAAGGAAATGTGCGCGTTGATGGGAAGCTGATCGGCGAGGTAACTGCGAGTGAATCGCTTTCCGTAGGCGTCACCGGAGAGATTGAAGGAAATATTACGGCAAAGAATGTCACTATTGGCGGAAAAGTACGCGGCACCATTAGTGCTTCAGAAAAAATAGTGTTCGAAGGAAAATCGGTTATCCGGGGCGATATACGAGCCACTCGTCTTATCATTGACGAAGGATCGATTTTTGACGGCAGAGTCTCGATGACGGAAAAGGTTCCGATATACGAAGTGAAGCATTAATCTGGAATAACCGCGGAGAACAGGGACACACCATGGACTCTGAATCTCCAAATCGGCAATCGAACCTAAAACAAAAAAAAGAGAGCGTACCAAGCATCTCTCGAAATTTTGCACCATTCCTGACCATGGGAATCCAGCTTGCCGTAGCAGTGCTATTGTTTTTTTTTCTTGGTCATTGGATTGATAATAAATTTGACATTGCGCCGATTGGAACACTGGTCGGCATCGTCATCGGCAGTACCGGCGGATTTATAAAGTTCTTTAAGACAGTAGCATCCATCACAGCTGATGAAAAGAAACAACGAGCGAAGAACAAGCATGAAGATTGATTGGTCATTTCTGCGGCTGGTAGTTCTCTGTTTCGCAGGCGCTGCTGTGTTAACGTACTATCCGATTTCCGAATTTGCGACAGCTGAAGTCCTGCACGGTATTATTGCCGGCGGCGTGATGAGTCTCATCAATTTGCTGCTGGGGTATGTGGCGATTGAAATTTCGTATGAACGGTCGCATACGACGTTCTTAAAATATGTGTTAGGCGGAATGGTGGTACGGCTCATGCTCATGTGGGGCGTGTTGCTGCTTCTTATTCGAGTATATAATTTTCATTCCGCATCATTAATGTTGTCTTTGCTCTTTTTTTATGTCATGAATTTAGTTCTGGAGATTTTTTATCTTCAGAAAAGGGTTTCCTCAAAAAAATAGGATAGAAATCGTTGATCTTTGAATCTTCTTTGATAGCTGATACACTTCACCACACTGCTCAGACAGTTGCAGATACTGCGGCAGCAGCGCATGCTTCCGGCGGGCATGGAGAAGGATTTAATTTCGTGCACTTGCTGGAGCATATAAAAAATTCGAATAGCGTTGAATTACCCGGTATTCATCTCATGCTGCCTCAGTTTGCACCGATGCAGATAGGCGGTATCACCTTAGATCTTTCTCTGACAAAACATGTCTTCTTCCTCCTTCTTGGCGCTGTTCTGCTTCTCATCGCTTCTGTGTATGCAGCACGATCGTATAAGAAGAACCTTGTTCCGCGAGGATTTGTGAACCTGATGGAATTGATTATCATTTTCATCAGAGATGAAGTCGTATTACCGAATATGGGACCGGGTGGACTCAAGTATCTGCCGTACTTGCTGACGACATTCTTCTACATCCTTATTATGAATCTTTCCGGATTAGTGCCTTTCGGTGCGACTGCAACCGGTAATATTATGGTCACTGCCGGGCTTGCCATTATCGCATTCTTCATGATTCAGATATCAGCAATTAGAGCTAAGGGCCTCAGACATTATCTTGCAGAACTAACGGGTGGAACGCCCTGGTTTCTTTGGCCGATTATGATTCCCATTGAAATTCTTGGCTTGTTCACAAAACCATTTGCGTTGTGTATGCGTCTGTTTGCGAACATGACCGGCGGCCACATTGTTATTCTTTCGCTCTTTGGTTTGATTTTTATGTTTCGTTCATTTATCGTAGCGCCTGTGTCGGTGTTATTCGTTGTTGGAATTTATATGTTAGAACTCTTTGTTGCCTTTCTGCAGGCATACGTTTTCACGATGCTGACTTCGTTGTTTATGGGATTAGGTATGCAAGGAGAACATCATGAAGAAAGTCACACTCATTAATAGAATAAAATCATTTCACACACACAATAAAAATCATTAGGAGGATTAGTCAATGGAAAAAATTGCAATAGCGTATTTAGCAGCAGGATTTGGAGCTGGACTCGTCATATTAGGTGCAGCATACGGTATTGGTAAACTTGCCGCCGCTGCAATGGAAGCCAGCGGACGCCAGCCGGAAGTTGCTTCAGAAGTGCGTACATCAATGTTGATTGCCGCGGCACTGATCGAAGGTGCAACATTTTTTGCACTTGCGATTTGCATTATTCTTGCAACGAAGAGCTAAAGGAACATTGATCCATGGAGTTACTATTTGACACGAATCCGGGGCTTATTGTCTGGACGATTATCTCATTCCTTATTTTGCTGATCGTACTGGCAAAATACGCTTGGAATCCAATCCTGAAAATGCTTGGAGACCGTGAAGGGCAAATTCGTACTGCGTTAGAACAGGCAGAACGTGCCCGGACGGAAACAGCAGAGATGATAAAACAAAACGAAAAAAATCTTGCCCGCGCTGAGGAAGAATATCAAAAAATGATTCGCGAAGGCAAGGCGTTTGCTGAAAAAATAAAAGATGAAATTGTGGTAAAGGCAAAACAGCAGGCACAACAAGAGTTGAATCGGGCAGCGGAAGAAATTCAGCGCAATGTTGAAGCGGCAAAGCTGCAGCTTCGTTCTGAAGTTGCCGACCTTGCCATTAAGGCAACAGAAAAAATTCTCGAAGAGACATTAGACGAGAAGAAGCAGAAGAAGCTTACAGATTCCGTGATTAATAAGCTTCCTAAGAATTGACGGACTATGGCAAATCTGCGAATAGCAAATCGATATGCTGAAGCTTTATTAACCGCTGCTGAAGAATTGCACATCTTGAAAAAGGTAAGTGATGACCTCATTGTCGTCCAGCGAATCATTAAAGACTCGCACGATTTCCAACGTTTCTTGAAAAGTCCTGTCATCAAGAAGGATAAAAAACAAGAGGTATTCAAAGCAACTTTTGGCTCATCGGTTCAGCCGCTTACACTACAATTTTTATCCCTGCTCGTTGAAAAAGAACGAGAAGAGGCTCTACCGGGTGTCATTGAATCTTTTTTCCGACTGCAGGATGAACTGTTAGGCATTGTTCATGTCAGCGTTAAAACAGCTGCGGAATTATCACAACAGCAGACGATGGAGCTTACACAACGATTTGAAGCATACTCGAAAAAGAAAGTACAAATCGATCTCAGTTTAGATAAACAACTGATCGGAGGGTTTATTGCTCGCATCGGAGATACAGTGTTTGATGGCAGTGTGAAGCAGCAGCTTGAACTACTCCGCAAGCGTTTTGCGGAGGAATTGATTGTGTGATAATTTAGAAGTTAAAAATAAAAGTTAAGGATTTAAGAGTAAAAATAAGAATAGGAACAATAAGCTCAAAGCTCAACGATCATAGCCAAGAGCTAAAAGTACATAGAGGAAGAAAATGGCAGAAGTACGACCTGATGAAGTATCGGCAATATTACGGAAACAGCTTTCCGGTTTTGAAAAAGAAGTAGATGTATATGATGTTGGCACTGTTCTGCAGATAGGTGATGGCATTGCGCGTATTTACGGCCTTTCAAAAGTCATGGCAAGCGAGCTGGTAGAATTCCCCGGCAATGTGTTCGGTATGGCTTTAAATCTAGAAGAAGATAATGTCGGATGCGTGATCTTTGGTGAGACTTCCCATATCAAGGAAGGCGATACCGTGAAACGGACAGGCCGAGTTGCGTCTATGCCCGTTGGCGAGCAAATGCTTGGCCGTGTGATGACACCGCTTGGACAACCTCTTGACGGTAAAGGACCAATTAAGACAAATAAATTTCTTCCGTTGGAGCGTAAAGCCCTTGGCGTCGTTGCTCGAAGTCCGGTAAAAGAGCCGCTGCAGACCGGTCTCAAACCGGTCGATGGGATGATTCCGATCGGACGCGGACAGCGAGAGTTAATTATCGGCGACCGCCAGACAGGAAAGACCGCTATTGCGATTGATACAATTATCAATCAAAAATATACACACACTGAAAAGGCAAAGAAGGAAGGTATCAAACCGGTCTATTGCATCTATGTTGCCATCGGTCAGAAAGGATCGACGGTTGCTCAGGTGGTAGCAATGCTGGAAGAGCATGGTGCAATGGAATATACAACGGTGATCCATGCATCGGCAAGCGACTCTGCGCCTATGCAGTTCATTGCTCCCTATGCGGGCGCAACACTTGGCGAATTTTTCCGGGATTCAAGCCGTCACGCGCTTGTGATCTATGACGATTTGTCCAAGCACGCGCAGGCGTACCGGCAGATGTCGTTACTATTGCGCCGTCCGCCGGGACGTGAAGCATATCCGGGCGATGTTTTCTATTTGCATTCACGTTTGCTGGAACGTGCATCAAAACTCAATGAACAACTCGGCGGTGGAAGTCTCACTGCATTACCGATCATCGAAACGCAGGCAGGTGACGTTTCAGCGTACATTCCGACAAATGTCATCTCGATCACCGATGGTCAGATTTATCTTGAACCCAGTTTGTTCAATGCCGGTGTACGGCCTGCTATCAACGTTGGTATTTCGGTATCGCGTGTCGGCGGCAACGCTCAAATCAAAGCGATGAAGCGAGTGGCGGGACGTTTACGCATGGATCTTGCTCAGTATCGAGAACTGGAAGCATTTGCAAAATTCGGTTCAGATCTTGATAAATCGACGCAGCAAACATTACGTCGAGGATCGCATCTTGTAGAATTGCTCAAACAAGATCAATATGTTCCGATGCCTGTTGAAAAACAGGTAGCAAGTATGTTCACCGGTACAAACGGGTATTTGGACGAGTTGCCATTGACAGAAGTACAGCGGTTCGAAAAAGAGTTTCTCGAAATGATGGATATGAAATATCTCAATGTACTCAATGCTATTGCCGAGACAAAAGAACTCTCGAAAGATCTTGACGCGCAGCTTCACAGTATCGCAAAAGAATTTGTTCAGAAATTTAAAGGGACGATAAAGTAACCCGTGGCAACACTTCGAGAAATCCGGCGCCGCGTAACAAGCGTTACGAGCACGCAAAAAATTACAAAGGCCATGAAAATGGTTGCCGCGGCAAAACTACGACGTGCACAAGAAGCGCTTGTTTCGGCGCGTCCCTATGCCCGCAAGATGAACGAGCTGCTGAGACATCTTGTCACAAAAGTTGATCCATCTATCCATCCGTTGCTGCACGAGCGGGAAATCAAGCGAGTGGTTCTGGTAGTGGTTGCAGGTGATCGGGGAATGTGCGGAGCGTTCAACGGTAATATTATCAAAGCTGCTGTCGATCATGTGAATACTCATTATTCAAATCTCATGAAGGAGCCCGACGGCGTTCGCATTGTTACAGTTGGGAAAAAAGCAACCGACTTCTTTGTGAAGAGAAATTACAACCTGTATGCTCAACACATCGGTTTATTTGGAAATCTTCATATCGGTTATGCGCGAACGATCATTCAACAATTAATAGACGATTATCTCAAAGGTGAATTCGACAAGGTGGAAGTTATTTATAACGAGTTTAAGTCTGTTATTCAGCAGCGAATTATTGTTGAGCAGATATTGCCGATTCCTCCAGAACAAATTCAGAAGACAAATGACATCCACGCACTCGCTCAGGTTGATTATATCTTTGAACCATCGAGCAGTGAAATTATCGATGTGCTGCTGCCGAAGCATTTAAATTTCCTGATGTGGCATGTGTTGCTGGAATCCAGCACTGCCGAAGAAGGTGCACGGATGACGGCGATGAACAATGCCACGGAGAATGCAAAAGAACTGATCCGTGATTTGACCCTGTCGTATAACAAAGCGCGGCAGGCAAGCATCACCAAGGAGTTGCTTGAAATTGTCAGCGGAGCAGAGGCGTTAAAAAAAGCAAGTTAAACGGTTTTCGTTTTACCGTTCGCGTAAATAACAAGGCGAGCGGTTGCTTGTTGGAGAATTTAGGAATACCTTTTCCGATAGGTTCATAGAGCCATCACTTCGAGGAGAAGAGTTATGGCAGTCACGCCGCAACAACCAAACCAACCGCGCACAGTACCTGTGCAAGGGCCGCAACGTATTTCCTTGGAACAGATCGATGTCAATGAGCTCTCAAAGGATAAGATCCGGGATTTGTTCCGGCAAGGAAAACTTCCCACAGCTGATCAGATTGTTGAAGAAATTCTGACCCGAGCTGTTCAAGCTAATGCGAATGATATCCATTTCGAACCGATTGAAGGAGAAATGCAAATTCGATTAGGGCATGAAGGAACGCTCAAACGTTTGCTCTCTCTCCCACCTGATATGAACGATTCCTTAATTAGTGTGCTGAAATCAAAAGCAACGCTGAATCAATTTGAAAAAAAGAAACCTCAAGAGGGGCGCTATTCGGCGGTCTATGGAAATGAGGCGATTGATTTTCGCGTCAACGTGATTCCTGTACTTTCGGGTGAACGGTGTTTGGTCCGATTGTTGCACAAAACTGCAAGTATTTCCAGAATTGAAGAACTTGGATTCAGTAAAGAGAATCTTGAACGACTAAGAGTATTGCTTCGTAATCCTCGAGGCTTGCTGTTAATCACAGGGCCATCGGGAAGCGGCAAAACAACAACGGTATATGCCTCTGTGAACTATGTGGCGACTCCTGAAAAATGTGTGATTACTGTTGAAGATCCGGTTGAGTATCGCCTGCCGTATGCAAGCCAGGTGCATTTGCCTCCTGATAAATCATTTAATTTTATTGATGCGCTCAGAGCAATTCTTCGACAGAATCCAAACATTATTATGGTTGGTGAAATCCGCGACGCGGAAACCGGCATTGTTGCCGGTGAAGCCGCACTCACGGGTAATCTTGTGCTCAGTACCATGCTTGCTGACGATGCGATTGGAGCAATTCACCGCCTGCTCAATCTTGGTGTACCAGCATATTGGCTCGCTTCAACGGTTGTTGGAATTGTGTATCAACTTCTCATCCGCAAAATTTGTCCCAATTGCAAAGAAGAATACCAGCTTTCGCCTGAAGAACTCCAAATGGTTGGTGCTCCTATGGAATCATCTGATCTTAAGTTGTTCCGCGGTCGCGGCTGTCCGAATTGCTTGGGCACCGGTTATAAAGGTCGAACTGCAATTTGTGAAATTGTGACAGTTAGTCCGACGTTGCGTGATATGATCTTTCAAAAAGAATCGATCCTGGCTATGCGAGAAGAAGCAGCCAATTTTGGTTTCCAAGGCATCCGGCAGGATGCAGTGCGTAAAGCAATCACTGGCATAACAACTCTGCAAGAAATCACACGCGTGCTTGGTTAATGTGATAAGAAAAAAAATGATTTTATCTCTCTTTTTGTGGAAATGAAAATCCACAAAATAACTTCTTGATTGCCTCCCCTTTTTTCGCTATTTTTCAATTAGTAAAGTCGTAGAAGCTTCTTGTTCTAGCGGTTTTGTAATGCTAAGACAAAAGAAGCTTTATTGTATTATTGGCTCTGGAAAGTGAATGTTCGAAAGTCTTACCCAGAAGTTAGAAATAGCTTTTAAGAAACTTCGCGGACAAGGAAAGATAACACCTCAAAATATTGAGGAATCCCTGCGCGAAGTGCGTCGAGCACTGCTTGATGCTGATGTCAATTACAAGGTTACAAAACAGTTCATTGAAGATGTTCAGAAAAGAGCCGTAGGACAGGAAGTGCTTGCGAGTATCACTCCAGGCCAGCTCATCATCAAAATTATTCATGAGGAGATGGTAAAGCTGCTTGGGGAATCGAAAGCAGATATTGCAACAGCACAAGCTCCTCCGACAGTTATTCTGGTGGCGGGATTGCAGGGATCCGGAAAGACAACATTTTCTGCAAAGTTGGCGAACCACTTGAAGAGCAAAGGACGATTTCCATTGCTTGTTGCGGCAGATGTTCACCGGCCTGCGGCAATCGATCAACTGGAGATGCTGGGGAAACAACTTCAGATTCCTGTGTACGCTGAACGTGGATCAAGCGCGGTGAAGATTGCTGAAGATGCTATCACTTTTGCACGCAAAAACGTTCGCGATACAGTTATTATCGATACTGCAGGGCGTCTGCATATCGATGAAGACATGATGAAGGAAGTAGAAGCGGTGCGCGAGAAGGCACAACCGCATGAAATTCTGTTTGTCGTTGATGCAATGACCGGACAGGATGCCGTCAACACAGCGAGAGCATTTCACGAACGTTTGAATTTCGACGGTATTGTTCTTACAAAACTTGATGGTGATAGCCGCGGCGGCGCAGCGCTTTCGATTCGTGGTGTGGTCCAGAAGCCGATAAAATTTATTGGTGTTGGAGAAAAACTGGATGCTTTGGAGCCGTTTTATCCCGAGCGTATTGCTTCTCGTATCCTTGGGATGGGTGATATAGTAACACTCGTCGAAAAGGCGCAAGAACATTTTGATGAAGCAAAAGCTGTCAAGTTAGAGGAAAAACTTCGGAAGTCGCAATTTACTTTCGAAGATTTCCTGGATCAACTCCGTGAAATTAAAAAGATGGGTTCTTTGGATCAAATGATGAGTATGATACCGGGAATGAATAAACTTCCGGCAAACGCCACGGTTGATGAGAAGGGCCTCGTTCGGGTAGAAGCGATCATTCAATCGATGACGGCAGAAGAGCGCGTACGGCCATCGATCATCAACGGAAATCGGAGACGACGTATTGCACTCGGCAGCGGCACGACGGTTCAAGATGTTAATCGTCTGCTAAAACAATTTGATGAAATGCAGCGGATGATGAAACGGTTCAGTAAAGGAAATATGCGCCGTACCATGCGCGGTATGCAATTCCCAATGAATTAATGAAGAGTATGAAAACAACTATTTTTGTAACAGAATCAAGTCAAACAGAGGAGTAACAACATTGGTAAAAATTCGAATGCGAAGAGAAGGGAAGAAGCAGCATCCTATTTACAAGTTAGTTGCAACGGATTCCCGTTCTCCTCGTGATGGTGGATACCTTGAAGCTCTCGGTCAGTACGATCCGCATACCAACCCCATCACTTTAGTGCTGAAAGAACCGCGAATAGAATACTGGCTGAAGCAAGGCGCCCAGCCCACTGATACCGTGCGTTCGTTGCTGAGACGGACCGGCTTCTGGCTGCACTGGACGCTTACGCGCCAGGGTAAAGATGAGGCAACGGTAAAGAGCGTCATGGAACGCTGGCAAATGCTTCAGGTTGACAAACCAAAGCATGAAGCAGACCGGAAAGCACGGCGTTCGGAGCGAAAGAAAAAAGCAGCAACACCGCCAGCAGAAGCTCCAGCTCAAGCACCCGCTGAAGCTCCTGTTGCAGCCGCTTAAGGCGATCAACGAGTCTGAACTCCGCGCGTGCGCAGTACGATGTGCATGATCTTTTGGTGGAAGACGGATCGACCTTACGCCAGAGGATACTTGATGGTTTTCCATCGAACGGATATTGAAAATTTCTTTTAGTTCAATAATCCATAGTTAGAGCAGTGGTAAAGCCCTAACACAGTTTCCACAATTGAAATGGTTGTGAAATGAACGGAAAAAAGATCCGTCATTATGCTCACACAGCCGTTATCCTATGCGGGAGGTGGAATGATGAAGGAATTTCTGGAGTTTGTTGTAAAGCATCTGGTGGATCATCCAGAAAGCATAATCGTCGAGCTTGAAGAGAAAGATAATAATCACATCTTCAAACTAAAAGTAGCAGAAGGAGATATTGGGAAGATTATTGGCAGACATGGTCAAACGGCAACTTCCCTGCGTGTGCTTTTAAAAGCAGTCGCTGCAAAAGAAGGTAAGCGAGCGGTACTGGATATCATAGGATGAATGGTCATCCGTTTCCGGGACCTGTATCTCGGGATTGAAACCAAAGAATTTGTATGGATTTAATTGCGATCGGAAGAATTTCTAAACCGATTGGCACTCGGGGTGAAGTGAAAATTTCGCCGTTGACAGATGACAAACGGAGATTTGAGAATCTGCCAGCAGTGTGGCTTGGATATGATGCGGCGAAAGTAGAATGGAAGAAGATTCTGAAGGTGAGAATCGATACCAAGCAGGTGGTTCTTGGTTTCCATGGCATCGAGACGATTGAAGAAGCGGAAAAATTAAAAGACCTGTATCTTTTTATTCCGAAGGAAGATGCTGTTGAGCTTGAAAACGGAACCTACTTCGTGGACGATGTGATTGGATGCGAAGTGGTGACAGAAGAGCAAACGATTGTTGGTACGGTAACGGATTTGCTTTCGCTTCCCATGAATGATGTGTGGGTTGTTAAAAAAGGTGCACAGGAAATTCTCATTCCGGCTGTCAAAGCGGTTATTCGGCAGGTGGATGTTGAAAAGAAACGCATCACTATTCACGCTTTAGATGGATTGCTTAACTGATGCGGATAGATATTATTACAGGATTGCCGAAGTTATTGGAAAGTCCGCTTCAGGAAAGTATTTTGAAACGGGCACAGGAGAAAGAAATTGTAGAGATCGTTGTTCACGATCTCCGTGCGTACACGCACGATAAACATCATACTATTGACGACACGCCTTTTGGAGGCGGTGCGGGAATGGTACTGAAGCCGGAACCGTTCTTTGAATGTGTGGAAGAGTTGAAAGCACAACGCATGTATGATGAAATTATTTTTCTGTCAGCAGATGGCGATGTGCTTACGCAAAAGATCGCGACGGAGTTATCGCTGAAAAATAATTTAATAATGTTGTGCGGACACTATAAAGGCATCGATCAGCGGGTTCGTGATTTGTTAGTCACACGTGAGGTTTCTATCGGTGATTATGTCCTCACGGGCGGTGAGCTGGCTGCGGCAGTTGTAGTGGATGCAGTTGTGCGGCTCATTCCCGGTGTGTTAAACGATGGTGAATCCGCATTGACGGATTCGTTTCAGGATGGTTTGCTTGGATGTCAGCAATTCACACGGCCGGCGGAATTTCGCGGATTGACTGTACCGGATGTATTGCTTTCAGGAAATCATCAGGAAATAGATCGCTGGCGTCAGGAGCAGCGTGAACGAAGAACGAAACGTCTGCGCGGCGACAGCTTTGTTTCATAAAAATAATTGAAGATAATACACAGTACTTTGATTTAGTGGAGTGAAATACAAATGGATAAATTAAAACTTGTTGAGGCAACTCAACTGAAAACCGATGTCCCGCAATTTAAATCCGGCGATATCGTTAACGTGCATGTGAAAGTCAAGGAAGGCGATAAAGAACGCATTCAGGAATTTCAAGGCATTGTCATAGGTCGGCGTGGTTCCAGCGTCAATGCCACATTCACTGTTCGCAAGATTTCTGACGGCGTTGGCGTCGAGCGAATTTTCCCTGTTCATTCTCCCAGTGTCGCAAAGATTGAGAAGGTGAAAGATGGCAGAGTTCGCCGCTCGAAAATCTATTATGTTCGCGATTTGGCAACGAAAGCAGTTGCTCAAAAAACGAATGCCTGATGAAATCGCGGCTTGCAGTATCCGATGCACTGTATCTGAAGCCGCTCGTCTTTGGATTGGATCGAACGGATTCGCCGTTTGAAGTGGTTACAGATATTCCAGCAAACAATGCAGTTAAACTCAGCGAGCGTTCCGGAGGAATTCGGAACGCTTTTTTGTCACCTATCGATTATGCGCGGCATGGCGGGGAATACCGGATAATGCCGAACATTTGCATCGCATCATCCAATCAGACCAACACCATTCAGCTTGTTCTCAAATCCAACCTGCATAATATTGAGCGTGTTGCAATCGATGTGCGATTCACGTCTGAAATCATTCTCGCAAAGATCATTCTTTCGGAAAAATACCGTAACCAGCCATCGCATGCAAAGCTTCAATTTATTCCGATGATGCCGGATATTGATGCAATGTTAGCGAAAGCTGATGCTGCCCTCATTGTGCAGGATAAACCGCAGATGATCGGTCGTACAGGCACGTTCACGCTTGATCTTGTAGAAGAATGGAATGACCTGACCGGTTTGCCGTACATTCATGGATTTTGGGTTGGGCGAGAAGAAGAATTATCAAAAACAGAAGCGCAGGCATTGCTCGCGGCAAAAAATAACGGGATTCTTCTAAAATCACAAATTGCACAAAGTGTAGCACAACAGCAGAATCTTTCTGTACATGAATTGACTGGTTATATTTCATCGTTCTCATATGATTTCGGCGAGCAGGAAGAAGAAAGTTTAGCCGAGTTTATTCATTATGCCTACTTCCATGGTGTCATAGGCGATGTGCCGGAGATACTGTTCTTTGATGTTGAGACAAGCAATCCGTCGCAAAATTGATTTACTGCAAAAACATTCTCCTTCATTGAAATTCCATCTTTTTTCCTTACATTTGAGCGAATCTGTATGCTCAAATCCCTGACCATTCGCAACTATGCTCTTATCGAATCCGTTGAAATCGAATTCGAGAGCGGGCTGAATATCCTCACGGGCGAAACCGGCGCCGGCAAATCTATTATTATCGATGCGTTGAGTCTCATACTCGGGGATCGCGCAAGTTCTGATGTGGTGCGCAAAGGAAGCGACAAAGCTATTGTCGAAGGTATCTTCGGAATGGCGGAAAACGAAAAAGTGAAGGCACTTCTGAAACAAAATGAGATCGAATTGCAGGAAGATTTTATTCTCCGCCGCGAAGTTTCAATGAAAGGACAATCCCGCTGCTTTGTGAACGATTCACCTGTATCGCTCACAGTTCTCAAAGAAATCGGTGATCACCTTGTTGACCTTCATGGTCAGCATGAACATCAATCATTGCTGCGACCAGAGACGCATATCGGCTTGCTGGATGAATTCGGAAGTTTAGATACGTTAGTGGATGAATATCGCGAATCTTACGACCGGCTCACGGTGCTTTTCACGGAATTGCGTGCGCTTTCGTTGAAAGAGAAAGAACTGAGAGAAAAGCGCGATCTGTATGAATTTCAGATAAAAGAAATCGATGCTGTCGATCCGCGTTCTGGTGAAGAAGGTGATCTGGAAAATGAATTGCGCATTTTAGAGAACTCTGAAAAACTTTATGAAGCGACATCGCAACTCTATCAATCACTCTACGAAGGAGAGACAGCCCGGCAGAGTTCTGAGAACACGGGAGGGCAGTCGGTGTATGATTTATTGCTCAAAGCGCGCAACCAGCTTGAAGATCTTGCAGCGATTGATACGACCTTTGAAGATATCAAGAATGAATGTGCATCGGCGGCAGCGATTGTCGGCGAATTGACGAAGTTTATTCAGAGTTATAATTCTAAGATTGAATTTAATCCTGAGCGGCTGGAACAAATTCGCGAACGACTTGGTCAGATCACACTCCTCAAGAAAAAATACGGAGGTTCATTGGATGGTGTGATTGAACATCGTGAGAAGATTGGTAAAGAGTTTGCCATGGCGGAGAATTTCGAAAGTGAAATCCGGAAATTGAATGAATACATTGAGCTTGAACGAAAAAGCTGTTCTGCCGCTGCTCAGCGTCTCTCAACAAAACGGCGGGAGCTGGTCAGCAAGATCAGCAAATCGGTGTGTACAGAGTTGGCCAAGCTGGGTATTGCAAACGCACAGTTCGATGTGAAGATTGACAATCGCGTGCTGGGGAAATTAGACGGTAAAGCGAACAGTGCCTATGTCAAACTCGGACGAGAATTGTACGATGCAACACAAAGCGGAATCGACGTTGTTGAGTTTTACCTTTCAACAAATGTTGGTGAAGACTTGAAACCATTGGCGAAGGTCGCATCCGGAGGTGAAATATCGCGTATCATGCTTGCACTGAAAACAATTCTAGCCAAAGCAGACCGTCTGCCGCTGCTCGTCTTTGATGAAATTGACGTCGGTATAAGCGGAAGAATTGCTCAAGCAGTGGGTAAAAGTATGAAGAGTTTATCCCAATTCCATCAAGTCATCGCCATCACACATTTGCCGCAAATTGCCGGATTTGCTGATTGCCATTTTGTCGTGGAGAAGAGCGAGAAAAAACAGCGCACATCTTCAACTATTCGTAAGTTAGAAGAAGAAGAGCGCATCCAGGAAGTCGCCAGACTCCTCAGCGGTGAAGAAGTGACCGAAACGAGTTTGAACGGTGCAAGAGAATTGATTGCGAAAAAATGAAGGGATTAGGCAAGAGGTCTTAGGTTTTAGGAAGAAGAGTGCGGGGATGAGAAATTTTCGAGAACTTAAAATATGGCAAAAGGGAATGGATATTGTAACTGGTGTTTATCAACTTACTAGTCTATTGCCAAAAGATGAAAAGTTCGGACTGAAAACTCAGCTTCAACGGGCGGCTGTTTCTATACCATCAAACATAGCTGAGGGTTGTAGTCGGAATAGTGAAATTGATTTTAAAAGGTTCTTAGAAATTGCGATAGGTTCAACATACGAACTTGAAACTCAATTGACTATCGTTGAAAACATCAATCTTGTTTCAGAAGAAAAAGTTTTTCCTATGCTTCAATTACTTTCCGAAGAACAGAAAATGCTCAACAGCTTTATTGCAAGCATAAAGGAAAGAAGCGAGAAAAAATACAAAAAGTTACCTAAATCCCAAAACTTAATGCCTAAAACCTGATCAATTATTATGCCCCTTTTTATCTATAACACACTTTCCCGTACAAAAGAAGAATTCAAGCCGATTCACGAAGGGCATGTGGGGATCTATGTCTGCGGACCTACCGTATACAGTCATTCGCACATCGGTCATGCAAAAAGTTATATTTCCTTCGATGTCATCGTTCGATACTTGCGTTATCTTGGCAATAAAGTACTTTATATTCAGAACATTACCGATGTTGGTCATCTTACCGACGATGCAGACGAAGGTGAAGATAAAATTATGAAACAAGCGCGCCTTGATCGTGTCCATCCAATGCAAATCGCCGAGACGAATACGCGCAGTTATTTTGATGATATGGATAAGCTTGGAATCGAGCGCCCGGATATTTCACCGCGAGCGTCGGGACACATCATCGAACAGATCGAAATCATAAAGCAGCTACTTGCGAACGGTTATGCGTATGAGGTGAACGGTTCTGTGTATTATGACGTCCCGAAATTTAAGAATTACGGCAAGCTTTCGGGTCGTGTGCTGGAGGATTCGGTTGAAGGAACGCGCGTTGAATCGCGTTCGGAGAAGCGACATCCGGCGGATTTTGCATTGTGGAAGAAAGCGGAAAGCGGGCATATTATGCGATGGCCGAGTCCGTGGGGCGCAGGATTTCCCGGATGGCACATCGAATGTTCGGCAATGTCGATGAAATATCTTGGCGAGACATTTGACATCCACGGTGGCGGAATGGATAACCAATTTCCGCATCACGAATGCGAGATTGCGCAGAGTGAAGCTGCAACCGGAAAACAGTTTGTGAAGTACTGGATTCACAACAACCTTGTGACTGTGAACGGGAAGAAAATGTCAAAGTCACTCGGAAATTTTGTAACGTTAAAAGATGCTTTCAAGAAATATGATCCGCTCGTCGTGCGTTTTTTCATTCTGCAAAGTCATTATCGCAGCACGTTGGATTTCAGCGATGAAGCAGTACAAGGCGCGAACGCCGGATATGATAAATTGCTGAACACCATCCGCAATCTCCGGGAGGAATTAAAGAAAGCTGAATCTGAACAGCGGTCACATGGAGCGGGATTTGATCTCTCTTCGCATAAAAAACATTTTTTAGAAGCAATGAACGATGATTTTAACGCACCGCTCGCTGTTGGAGTGTTATTTGATTTGGCACGCGAAACAAATCAATCGCTAAACTCTGAACAAAAGTTGAGTAGTGAGACGCTCAAACAAATCGACCAACTCTTTGACGAACTTGGTGGAAAAGTCTTGGGAATTATACCAGACGAACTTCAATCTGCCACTGGTGATGCAAAGACAGAATCTCATCTCATGGATTTGGTCATTCGTATCCGTACAGAAGTGCGGAAGCAAAAGCTTTGGGCGCTGTCTGATATCATTCGTGACGGTTTGAAGATAATTGGTTTTATAATCGAAGATAAAAAAGATGGGACAAGCTGGCGTAAGATAAACTAACGTCCATGATCGATTCCATTAAAATAATCGAAAACGGATTCGTTTTTACCGGCGATACACAAAACCGTGCCGGGAAACTGACGCTAATAATTCAAAACGGCCGCATTATCGAGGTCGGTAAGCGTGCTGATGCTCTCAAGGCAACATATCCAAATGCTGAAGTCATTGATGCCGCAGGAAAAATTATATTACCGGGATTTGTAGATGCGCATCATACGGGTGAGTCGTTTATCTTACACTATTTAACATCCGGTCAGCCGATGGCGCGATGGAATAAGAATCCGCTCCCGAGCCGTTCTCTCGATTATGTTCGGAAAGAAGCTACATTCCAAGAATTCTTAACGTTGTACCGATTATCGTATTATGCCGCGCTCAAATCCGGTGTAACAACATTGGCAGAGTATGGCTTAGATAATCCTGAACATTCCTTTCCAGCGTCATTTGAGGCGATGCAGCAAACGAACCAAAGAGGTTTTATCGGTTTGCATAATGGCGATCAAATTGAGGCGGCTCGTAAGTTACGCGAATCGTCAATTCGTTTTGCATTTGTTATCGCCGATGAAGAAAATCTTACGACATACAATCTTCAATCCAGCATTCGTTCTGCACGTGAACTTCAGTGGCCGATTATATTGCATTTGGGGCAGACCCGTCAAGCGTTTAACATTGTCAAGAAAAACTTCAATAAATCCATAGCGCAACTTTATGCCGAGTATGGGGCGATTGATTCGCCGGTACATCTGCTTCACCTCTCGTGTTTTGACGAGGGAGATTATGAAATCATCGTAAAGTCTAGGGCTCCGTTAGTATATTCACCATCAGCAATTCTTCAAAAAGGAACAGAAATGCCGCCTTTCGGAGAATTACTCAAGCATAAAATTACGCTGGCATTGGGTACTGATTGGGGATCAGCACAGCCATTGGAAAATATTCATTCCTATTGCTCCATACTTAAAACCCTTAGTTTGCCGCAAGAACAAGCGTACCGTCTGCTTGCTCTTCATACAAAGAATGGAGCGTACGCACTTGGGCTTGATGCTGATATTGGAACAATCGAAACAGGAAAGAAAGCCGATCTAGTTTTCCTTGATCTCTCTGAGTTTCGTCTGAATGCTATTCTTGCTGATAAAAATGCCGAACGAATTCTTGAAGTTGTTCTTCAAGAAGCCGGCTCGCAGCAGGTGAGCGATGTCATGATCAATGGCGAGTTCTATATCCGCGAAAGACATGTTCTCACATATTCAGAAGAAGATTTGGCAAGGGAAGCACAATCAATTTTCAAAAAATTATTATCTCTCACTGAAGAGAAAACCGTCGTACAGTTGTCGCCGGCAACGATACTCCAATTTCCTGCACAACAAAAAAATGAGAGTACATCTTCTGCAGATGAAATGGTTGTTGAAGAAGGATTCAGAATTGTTCGGAAGGAACGGACAAAATCCGCTCCGCAAACAAAAGACATTAGCTCAACTGAAACTGGTAAGGAACTTCCAAAAAATGTGAAGAAAATATTTGGAGATGATGAAGCATAAGTCAGTTTGTGAAAAGGAGAATAACGTGAAAAAACTCAGTGTATTGCTGATCGTAAATATTTTAATGATCGTGACAATAGAAACGGCGGAAGCACAAAGTTATGCAGGCGATGCAGCGACTGTTGAACCGACAATGCTGATTGATAAACCGACAGCAGGTTTGCTGAAGCGCGGATCGTATTCCGTTTCTTCGAACTTCTTTCAGAATGGCGGTGTATTGGTGGGGATTTCAGTGGGAATTTTTGAACCGTTCACATTTGGAATTTCGTATGGCGGAACAGATATTGTCGGCCAAAACAAAATTAACATGAACCCCATGCCCGGAATGAACGCAAAACTGCGTCTTGTGAGCGAGAGTTCTACTATGCCAGCGCTTGCTATCGGTTTTGATTCTCAAGGCAAAGAACCATATCTCAATGCTGATACATTAAAGCGTTACACAGTCAAATCGCCAGGAGTGTATATTGCAGCCAGTAAAAACTATGAGTTACTTGGCAATCTCAGTGTGCATGGCGGATTCAATAAATCTCTGGAAACAGATGACGGTGATAAAGATCTCAATATGTACGTAGGTGCAGAGAAATCGATAGGCAGAGATATATCGATTATGTTCGAGTTCGATTTCGCAGCAAATGATAATAATGATCATGCACTTGGCAAAGGAAACGGATACCTTAATTTTGGTTTCCGATGGACGTGTGCAAAAGGTCTCATTGTCGGCTTCAATTTGAAAAATATCACAAAGAACCAAGACAATGTGAATGTTGGAAATCGTACACTCCAAATTGATTATATAGGAAATTTTTGATCCGCTATTATCTCTAAATTTATATATAAATTTCAATGTGTTAACCTGCCAGAAAATATTGAAGTTTATTGTGCATGACTGAGGACAGTAGCGATTAGTTTTGTGTACGGTTGAATATTTTATCGTTCGTATAGCCGCCTGAAGATGGCGAAAAATCGCCGAATTCAGGTCTTTTATTTTTATAAATCACTGGCAAGAAACTTGAGCACTTTTTAAGCGTCAAACAAATGAGGTCAATCATGAAAACAATGATATTCTTCTTCAAACTTCTTCTGCCGATAGGATTGATGGCGTTTCTTTTCCAAGGCTGCTACACGCAATTTGTGACAATGCATGAAGAAGATTCATCTTATCAACAGGAACAACAACCTGCTGTTCAAAACGATTCTTCATACTATGGTGAGGATAACGATAATTGGCAATCACATCAATATCTCGGATTCTCATATTATTATCCTGGCTGGCGTTCATATTGGTCGTGGGATTACGGTTGTGTTTATCCATCGTATTGGGATCCATGGTATTGGGGTTCTGCGTTCTATGTCGGCTATTCATATTATCCTCATCATTGGGGTTATTGGAATTCTTATTCAGGCTATGGAGGATACAATCATTATTATTCTTCCCGGCCGTTTGTAACACGCAATTCCGGATATCAGAGAGGCGGTAATATCAGACAAACATCGGGTAGTACAAGATCTGGATATATAGGAACAACTGGAGCAGACAATACAGGAGGAATGTATGATGGACGAAACGGAACTAGCCGGGGAAATGTTAGTCTTCCTGGTTCAGCTGGAAGGGTAGGATCGCAAAGTGGAAGTACTGGAACAACAGGAACTACACGTGGTGCTTCCAGTGGTGTTTCAACATCCCGCCGATCGAGCGGCGGCCACTATAATCCGGCCGTTCAGCAGCCGCGTTATCGGGATCAAAGTACTATGACGACGACGAGAAGTTCCAGACACAGCAATACTCGCGGCAGCGGACAAGCTCGAGGTCAAGGTGCAAGCAGCAATCAATCCAGATCAAGCGATCAGAGTTCGGCGCCAAGCTATACACCGCATCCATCGACCCGGACAAGTTCTGCGCCAAGTTCTGCTCCAAGTAGTGCACCAGCACCAAGAAGCGATGGCGGTGGTGGCCGTCAAAGCAGTGGTTCAGGTAGATCAGGCCGTTGATTAAATTAAAAAAAAGAATGGAGTAATGTAATCTTATGAAAACGTTTCGTAAAACATATTGGTTGGTTATTTTGATGATAATTGGGTTACAGATTCAGCCTGTGAACGCGCAATTTGCAGAAGATGCGTTGCGATATTCTCAACTCGGATTAGGTGTAAGTGCACGACAACTCGGAATGGGTAATGCAACCGTTGGAGGTGTTGATGATTACTCCGCGTTGTTCTGGAATCCGGCGGGTTTGGCGCTTGAACGAGATTTCGAGTTTTCCTTCGGCTTATCAAGTCTTGGATATTCAAATGATGTATCGTATATAGGGACGAAAACATCCTCAAATAATAGTGTGGTGAACCTCAACAACCTTGGACTTGTGTATCCAATCCCGACTGTACGGGGGAGCCTTACTTTTGCATTCGGATTCTACAGAGCCGCAAATTATACGACGACAGCATCCATGAGTACATTTAATCCATATAGTTCCTATTCTCAAAGTATTTATTTATTAGAAAAACCATTGGCATACAACATTCCGTATAAACTTTTTCTTGCTAATGCCGATACCTTGGGTAATGTCATTCCAATCCTGAATGGAAATGTCCAACAAGCGATAAACGTGATTGAAGGTGGAGGATTGAACCATTGGACATTTGGCGGTGCTATTGATGTTGGTCCAAATCTTTCTGTAGGTATTTCACTCAATTATGCAGGAGGATCATATTCGTATGACCAGACAGTGAACGAAAGTGATACGAAAAATTATTATCCTGTATCGATATCTCCTGAAGATTTCAACCAGTTTAGCTATGAGAGCACAGTAAATGATGATATAAAAGGATTCAACGCTCTCTTTGGATTGATGTTTCGTAAAACGGGAAAATACTCGATCGGGTTCGCTATTCGAACATCAACCACCTATAATATCTCTGAAACATATACTGAAGCCGCATCGAGTCAATTTAAGACTAAGGATGTCAATGGCTTCAGTGCATACTCCTATCCACTAACGTCCAACTCCATCAAATATGAAGTTACAACGCCTTATATATTGAGCGGAGGTGTTTCTGTTCAGCCTTTAGAATGGCTTCTTTTAGCCGGGGATGTTGAGTATACGGATTGGACGCAAATGGATTTAAGTGCGGATGGTGTAGATTTTAGTACTCAAAATTCTCGTATCAAGAACGAATTGCGAGCAACAACTAATCTTCGCGGAGGTGGTGAAGTCTCCCTAAGGAATTTAGGTTTGAAGCTGCGCGGCGGGATTATTTACAATCCGTCACCATGGAAAGGTGATCCGACAAGTCGCAATCAGATGTACTATACTGCGGGAATAGGGTACATGCTTGATGAACGTACATCCATCGATGCAGGATATGCATATGGAACCTGGAAATCTTTACGAAATAATTACTCATATTCAGCATCCGGTTATACATACGATGAGGGAACTGACGAAACAGTTACAACCAGCAATTTGAATTTGACTCTGCTGTATCGTTTTTAGCTTAGTTGCACTGCTTTTCAAGTTTGATTACATTATTCCGTTCCGATTGATATGATCAATCGGGACGGAATTTTTTTTTCATAAAAGAATAGGCATGCGAATGACGCGAAAAGCTCTGATTGGAATCGGTATAATAATTATTGTTGTTTTGTTTATGAGCACTGTCATCGGTTATTTTCTCGTGATGCGATCATTTCCAAAGGTTACCGGGACAATAAACGTGAAAGGATTAGTGCAGGAAGTAAAAGTCTATCGGGATGAATATGGCGTCCCGCATATTTTCGCTCAATCGGAATATGATGCATTCTTTGCAGTTGGTTTTACTCAGGCACAGGATCGGTTGTGGCAAATGGAATTGACGCGGCGTGTCGGTATGGGGCGCTTAGCGGAGGTGTTAGGAGAGCCGGCGCTTCCGATTGATAAAATGTTTCACACACTCGGCTTATGGCGGCATGCGCATAAACTATCGCAAGCGCTTGATGATGATACACGCAAAGCATTGCAGGCGTATGCGGATGGCGTGAATCAGTTCTTGACAACACATTCCGGTAAATATCCTATTGAATTTGATATGTTAAATATTGTACCGGAGCCGTGGACGATTGAACATTCACTCCTTGTCAGCCGATTGATGGCGTGGGAATTGAATTACTCGCGCTGGATAGATTTACTGCTTGCAGAACTCGTTCAGCGGTTTGGTGAAGCGAAGGCGAAAGAAATCTTCCCGTACTGGCCGGAGAATGCCCCGTGTATTATTCCAAAGGAATTGAAAGGGAAGACGATTGCTGAGGACCTTCGTCCGTTGTTCGATGCGGAAGGAGCCTGCCGTTCACTTCTCGGTATTCGTGCTCTTGAGTCGGGCAGCAATGCGTGGGTAATCTCCAGTGCAAAGTCTGTTACCGGAAAACCACTTCTTGCAAACGATCCACATCTTATATTGATGTCGCCCGCGCGGTGGTACGAACTTCATATCAGCGCACCAAGTCTGGATGTTGCCGGAATGACTATTCCCGGCGTGCCATTTATTGTGGTAGGAAGAAATGAGCGTATAGCGTGGGGTGTGACGAATGCAATGATGGATGACGAAGACTTTTATCTTGAAGAAGTCGATTCGCTTCAACATCCGACACGGTATCGATTCAACAACGAATGGCTGTCTATTGGAGAGACCGTTGATACGATTGTTGTGAAAGGAGCATTGCCTGTTGCACTTTCCATATTCAGTACACACCGCGGACCGATTGTGAATAAAATGGAACCCGCCGCTCAATCTGCATCATCGCTCATATCTATGCGATGGACTGGAAATGAAATCTCGAATGAAGCCGGTGCTTTATATCGTATGAACAAATCCGGCAACTGGCAGGAGTTTCAGGAAGCGTTAAAATTATTTACCGTACCCGCACAGAATTTTGTCTACGCTGATGTTGACGGTAATATTGGATACCGCACGGGCGGCAAGTTGCCGATCAGAAAAACGAAAGGGCCGACATTGCCGTTCCCAGGCTGGACAGACGAGTACGATTGGAATGGATTTGTCCCGTTCGATCAGATGCCGCATGTCTTTAATCCACCGGAAGGATTTATAGCGACAGCCAACAACAAGATCGTCGATGATTCGTATCCTTATACCATCTCTCATCATTGGGAATCTCCGTGGCGGTCGATCCGCATCAGCGAGGTACTTACCGAACAAAATAAGTTTACGGTAGAAGAAATCCAGCGCCTGCAGTTCGATCTTGTTTCCACGCATGCAAGAGAAATGGTTCCGTACATCCTTCATGCATACGATAGTGTTGTCGTCGTAGATAAAGATGTGAAAACGATATTGGAATATTTTCGGAATTGGAATTTCGAAATGCGAAAAGAAGATGTCAGTACAACTCTTTTCCAAGCGACGATCAACGCTCTTATCTACAATACCTTCCACGATAAAATGGGAGACCGGTTGTATGGATTGTATGACACCCTGGCAAGCACACCGTTGTCAGCATTGTCTCATTTGCTGAAGAACCCAAATTCTGAGTGGTTCGATGATTCCAAAACGCCTTTGCAAGAAACGCGGGATGATCTTATCCGCAAGAGCGTTAGCGATGCACTGGTTATGCTCAAGAGCGAACTTGGCGGTGATCTCAAGGAATGGCAGTGGGGAAGAGTGCACACGGTAACATTCGAACATGTCCTTGGCGCGAACAAAGTACTCTCCGGATTCTTCAACATCGGGCCATTCCCGATTGGAGGTTCGCACTCGACGATTAACGTCGGGCAGTACTTCATTGCTCATTCTTTTAAAAGTGCCGTTGGACCGTCGATGCGGCAAGTATTTAATCTCGCCGACATAAACGATACACGAAGTGTTTTGCCTCCGGGACAATCGGGGCAGGTATTTTCCAGCCATTATAAAGATCAGGTATCACTCTGGCTCAATGGCGCATACAAAATTCGTCCGATGCAGTTATCAATAATAGAATCGACATACCGGGATGTTCTCACACTAAGACCAATGCGATGAATATCTCTCATAAGCTTCGTTCGTTACTTCAAAATACAGAATCAATTTGTGTGCTTACGGGCGCTGGTATTTCAGCAGAAAGCGGCGTAGAAACTTTTCGCGGCTCCAATGGATTATGGTCGAAGCTCAAACCGGAAGAACTAGCGAACTTCGATGCGTTTATGCGTAATCCGGAGCTCGTATGGGAATGGTATAACTACAGAAAGGAAATTATACACCATGTGAAACCCAACCCTGCACATTTCGCCCTTGCGCGTATGCAGGAATTGGTAAAAGATTTCACATTAGTGACACAGAACGTCGACAATCTGCATCGACGTGCTGGCAGTACACACGTGTTAGAACTCCATGGCAACATAGAGCGCAGTTACTGCATCGGTTGTGGAAAATTTGTTGCGAACGTCGAAGTTTCTTTGGAAAACAAAGTGCCGCACTGTCAATCCTGCAACGGAATCATTCGTCCCGATATTGTGTGGTTTGGCGAGATGCTGCCGGAAGGAGTCTTTGAAGCGGCAACAGAAGCAGCGGAGCGGTGTGAATTATTCCTTACTGTCGGTACATCGGCGGTAGTGTATCCTGCCGCAAGTCTTCCTCTAACCGCACGAAAGCATGGTGCATACGTTGTGGAAATTAATATGGAGCGAACGGAAATATCGCACTCTGTTCATGAAACACTTCTGGGAAAAGCAGGAGAAATACTGCCGCAGCTTCTCAAGATAAAAGAAGAAAGAAAAGGAGAGAGCTATGAGAATTAAAAAAGCGATCGCCAAAACAAAAATTATTTGCACACTCGGTCCTGCTTCGCAGAGTATTAAACAATTGGTGGAACTTATTAATGCAGGTATGGATGTTGCGCGATTGAATTTTTCACATGGAACGCATGAGGATCATCTCTTATCCATCCAAAATGTACGAGAGGCGAGCAAACTCACGGGAGAGCACATCAGCATCTTACAGGATTTGTGCGGGCCGAAGATCCGGACAGGAAAACTTCAGAATAATTCCATTGAATTGAAAGCCGGTGCAACGTTCACATTCACCATCGATGAAATTGTGGGAGATGAACACCGGGTTGCAACGACGTACCGTGAATTACCGGATGATGTGAAAGCGGGAGATACTATTTTATTGGATGATGGGAAAATGGCACTGCGGGTTGTATCGAAAACAGTAAGGGATGTTGAATGTACGGTGATCAATGGCGGCATTCTGAAGGAACATAAGGGAATGAATCTACCAGGTGTCAAGTTGAGTACACCGTCGTTGACTGAAAAAGACATAGAGGATTTGCAATTCGGCATTTTACATGACGTAGATTATGTGGCGCTTTCATTTGTGCGGTCTGCCGAAGATATTCGACATCTACGGTCCGTCATTCAGCAGCAGACAAAAGTACGGGTCCCTATTGTTGCAAAAATAGAAATGAAAGAAGCGATCGATGTCATTGATTCCATCGTGGCGGAAACCGATGTTGTTATGGTCGCGCGTGGTGATCTTGGAGTTGAGATGATGCCGGAAGATGTGCCCATCCTGCAGAAGATGATTGTGCGAAAGTGCAATGAAGCCGGTGTCCCCGTGATTATCGCAACGCAAATGCTGGAATCGATGATAGAAAACCCGCGACCCACACGTGCCGAGGCAAGCGATGTCGCAAACGCCGTGCTTGATGGCGCAGATGCTGTTATGTTAAGCGCAGAAACGTCGGTCGGAAAATATCCGGTTGAGACTGTGCAAACGATGGATCGCATTATTTGCCGGGCTGAAATTCGCTTGCGCAATCACTTAAGCATCAAACAAATTCCAGCGGAAATTCAGCAGAATGTATTTGATGCTATCGCGCGTGCGGCTTGTGTCTTGGCTCGCCAGGTGAATGCCACAGCAATCGTACCAATCACACATTCAGGTGCAACAGCAGTGAAAATAAGCAAGTATCGCCCCGAATCGAGGATCGTTGCAATAACCAGCGACGAAAGAATCCTTCGCAGTTTAAACCTCGTATGGTCTGTGCGCGGTATTGTCATGAAAGATTTCATCCAAGATAATGATACAGCATTCCGCAAGATTATTGAATGTCTCAAACAAGAAGGATATGTTGAACGCGGTAACTTTGTTGTCTTCACTGCCGGATTACCATTGAAGGCGATGGGAACAACGGATACTGTTCATGTGGAGCGTGTGGAATAATCTAGGGCCACTTCTAAAAAGAAATCTTGTGTTTTTATTAAACAAAAATAAAAAAGGCAGTAGTGCTCGTTTCCATTTGCAACCGCATTATCTAAAACACAAGATTATTTAATGGAAACGGCACTAGATGTATAATTATGCATTGGTCGAAAAATCTGTTGTTGCGCCAATGGTACTTCTTTCATAAATTTCTTTAAGAAAGAACACTGTCCAGACAACTACTGCACAATGACAGTGTGTGATTGCCGCTCACGAAAAAAGAGCAACACATGGCAGACACAGATCATCTTTGGGGAATCGTTCTCGCCGGCGGAGAAGGAAAACGTCTGCAGGAATTTATCCGTAAGCGGTATGGTGTCGATCGTCCAAAACAATACTCTGCAATTATCGGCAAACGATCCATGCTGCGCCACACGCTTGATCGTGTAGAAAAATTAATTCCCCCCAGACAACTTCAAATTGTTGTTGCCCGTAAACACAGAAAATACTTACCGGAAGAGCTCAAAGAACGCGAGATGAAGGCAGTTCTTGTAGCCCCAGAAAACCGGGAGTCAGCGGCAAGTGTGTATCTTGCACTTTCGCATATTTATTTCCGTGATCCGGACGCTGTTGTGGCAATCTTTCCATCAGATCATTTCATCGGTGAGGAAGAACGTTTTCTTTACTATGTCGAACGGGCAATATCGTTCATTGGAGAGCATCCCGATTACGTCGTTCTCTTGGGAATCAAACCAACCAACGCAAATCCGGAATATGGATGGATTGAACCAAATAAAAATTTTCTTTTGCATGAAAGAAATCGTTTCTACAGGGTTCTCAATTTCCGCGAGAAGCCGAATTTGGAAGAAGCGCAAAAACTCTTTGATAAAGGATGTTTGTGGAATTCGCTGGTGTTAGCGGCAAAATGCGAAACATTAGTAAAGATGTACCGTCAGCAACTGAAAGTTATTTATGATGCCTTTAAAAAAGGAAAATCGGTGTATGGTACGGATGAAGAAGAATCCTTTATTGTAGATGCATTTGAAAATATTCCATCGAGAAGTTTTTCAAAATGCGTACTCGAAGTAATTCCGGAAAGTCTTTTTGTCTTGCGTGGAGAGGGAATTCTTTGGAGTGATTGGGGGACTAAGGAACAGGTCTTGAAAGATCTCGATAGTCTTGGTGTATCGCGTTAAGGGGTTTGCTCACGATATGAAGTCATTCCATGTTTGTTAGAAACAATTCCATCCATAGCTGAAACCTTTTCTATCGTTCGCATTGTTAAACAATTGGGCTGCAGATCCCATTTGTTGTTTTTGAACACGGGGTAATTGTTTCATATCTTAAGAGTGAAATGAAAACGGATAATAAAAATATTACGGTAGCAGTTGGCATGAGCGGTGGTGTGGATTCCTCGGTTGCAGCCGCGCTGCTGCTGAAAGAAGGTTACAGCGTCATTGGTATTACGATGAAGACGTACGATTATATGGAAGTTGGCGGTTTTGGTCCGAACGAGAGCAGCTGCTGCGATCTCAACGCTGTGATGGATGCTCATGCCGTTGCAGAGAAGTTGGGCTTTCCACATTACGTTGTCAACTTGCGCGAAGAATTTGGAACTGCCGTTATCAACAATTTTGTAGAAGAATATCTCAAAGGTCGAACGCCAAATCCATGTGTCATCTGTAATCGGAAGATTAAATTCGGCGTGCTCCTGGAAAAGGCGCAGGAACGTGGAGCTCAGTATATTGCAACCGGGCATTATGCCCGTGTTCGTTTCGACCAGCATCGGAAAAGGCATATTCTTTCGCGTGGCATGTATGCTGAGAAAGACCAATCTTATGCACTGTGGGCGGTAACGCAGGAAGCACTGAGCAAGACGATGTTTCCTCTCGGTGAAATGACAAAACCGGAAGTGCGGGCACTTGCGGAACAGTACGAACTCATCAATGCACGAAAACACGAAAGTTATGAAATCTGTTTCGTTCCCGACGATAATTACGAAAGGTTTTTGAAGGAACGCATTCCCAATTTACAGGGACAAGTTTCCGGCGGCGATATTGTGCAAGATGGAAATGTTGTCGGCAAGCACAATGGATATCCATTCTACACCATTGGTCAACGCCGTAATATCGGAGCATATGGCCAGAAAATGTATGTAACTGAAATCGACAGTAACACAAATACGATAAAAATTGGAACGGATGATGAACTTCATCATCGTACTCTCATCGCTAGTCAAGTAAACTGGAGCGGAATAGCTGTGCTGGAAAAGAATCTTCGTGTGCGGGCAAGAGTACGATATAAGGATAGTGGAACGGATGCACTTGTTTCTTTAGAGGAAAATGGAAATATTAAAGTGACGTTTGATCAGCCGAAACGCGCAATCACTCCAGGTCAATCGGTAGTGATATATGATGGAGACGATGTTCTCTGCGGTGGTGTGATAGAACAGGTCTTGGATTGATGATGGGAAAGAAGATTCTTTGCAGAATAATTTGGGCGGCTGTTGAAGTTGTTCTTGAATGATAACTCATGTTCCCTCAATGATCTTCTCGTTTTCGTTACATTGTACCCTAAAAATCTGCAATAATTAATAGAAGCGGAAACAAATTGATGCATTATGCGTTTATTATGCGGAAACTGAAACGACAGTGACCGACGATTTTGCACTTATTAAAGCGATTCAGGCAGGTGATCATCAAGCATTTGAGTCGCTGGTCCACCGTTATCAGCGTCAGGTGGCAAACCTGATCTATGTAACAATGGGCAGCTCTGATGACGTGGATGATATCGCACAAGAAGTATTTATTCGAGTATATCGGTCATTGCCGCGGTTTAAGTTCGATGCATCATTCTTTTCATGGATTTATCGGATTACGATGAATTTGTGCATTGATGAAATTCGGAAACGCAAGATCAGGAAAGTTTTATCGTTAGATTTCTTAACAGAAGATGCGCTGGAAAAAAGCCGAAAGAATAAAGATCATGGAATGCCCTCTGATTCGCTGTTAACTGAGGAAAGGCGTCAGGTAGTTCAATCGGCGCTTCAACGATTAAAACCAGAACACAGAGATATCCTTGTGTTGCGTGAGTATAAAGATTTAGGATATAGTGAGATTGCAGAGACGCTTAATATCAGCTTGGAAGCTGTGAAATCACGCATCTTTCGTGCACGATCTGAGCTCAAAAATCTCTTGAGTGAATATTTCGAGGAACGAACATGAACCACAAAAAGATACAATTACTCGTATCATCCTATTTGGATGGTGAAGTCAACGAGAGTGAAAAAGCTGAGGCACTTTCACATCTCGAAGTATGTCCTGAATGCCGTCGATTCATTGAACAGGCGAAACTTATGCGAGAAAATATCTGCGCACTCGGTGAAGTAGAACTTGCAAATTCCTTTGCAGCACATGTGGCATATTCAGTAGAGAAGCGGGACGAACAAACTGTAGAATGGCTTGGAATAGAACCCTCAGCGAGAAATACATTTATCTTGCTTGCGACTTTGGTCCTTATCCTATTCTTTTTTACGAGTTACAACAATAATACTGGATCGGCAATGAATGATCAACTATTAAATAAAATTACATCAAATTCTGTCTCGACACAGGTATTACTCCAACAAGAAAATCTCTCGAAGAGTGATTTATTATATGCGGTGATGACTAAATAATGAGTGAAAAGGGCGAGTTATGAAACCAAAGACAAAAACAATTCTGTTTATTCTTCTCAGTTTTATTTTGGGAGTTATATGTGGTTGGTTTATGCAGGATCGCGTTTTTATAAAATCAGGTCATACACCGCCAGATTTCCAAAAAATGTTAACGGAACGGCTTCACCTTAATGAGAGTCAAATCGCGCAATTGGATTCAATTCTTGAAGCACGCAAGAAACAAATGGAGATTCAAAGAAACCAAATGCATGCAGTGTGGGATACAACACGATTGGAAATCCGTCGAATTTTAAATGTCGATCAACTGAAAATATTTGATGAAATTCTTCAGGAAAAGGATGCACATGACGCGAAAAGACGGGAACACGATTCACCAAAGAAATAGGGTTTTGTCATCAAGATTCAATTTGGGCTATATTAAAAAATCAATAACCACACTTGAGCAATATGTCTTAGTAGGAATAACCTCGTGAAGAAAATATGGAAATATAGTGTTCCACTTCTTATTATTTTAATCGCTGGCTCGGTTATAGCGTATAAAATTACAACGAATGCAAAGACAGCGGATACGCGACGTTCTATAGCGCCTTTAGTAAAAGTAGAAAAACCGTTGCATGAATTGGTAAAGATACAGCTTCAATTCAACGGCGATGTTCTGCCTGTAAGGCAAGCAGGAATATTCTCTAAGGTCAGCGGTAATCTTGAGCGCATCTATACCGACATGGGATTTGTCGTTCGAGCGAACCAATTGTTGGCAACGATTGATTCAGCAGAATTGTATCAGCAATATCTACAAACGAAGGCGACGTACCAGAACGCGCGAATTACATTTGATCGCATAAAACAATTAATAGAAAAAAGCTTAGCGTCGAAACAAGATTTAGATAATGCGGATGCCGCAATGAAAGTTGCTCAGGCAAACTTTGAGGCTGCTTCGACCCGGTTGAGCTATTCACGAATCGTCGCGCCATTCAATGGAATTATTATCAAACGTTTTCTTGATCCGGGTGCATTGGTAACAGCGAATAGCTCGACACTGTTTATATTAATGAATCTGGATAATGTGAAAATTATTGTCAACGTACCTGAGAAAGTTGTTCCGTATGTCTATCAGATTCGTACGGCACTCGTGACACTCGATGCTTTGCCTGGGAAAGCATTCACAGGAAAGGTGACGCGCTTCAGCGAGGCAATCGACTTATCAACCCGAACGATGGCCATTCAAATCGAGATTGCAAATCGTTCTCATGTTATTAAGCCGGGAATGTTCGCAACCGTCCAAATAACGCTTGCAGAACATCAAAATGCTGTTACGGTGCCGACCAATGCTCTCCTGAAAGATGAAAATGGTCAATATATCTTTGCACTTGAAGAGAAAAAAGTAAAACGCATCAGGGTGCAGACAGGAGTTGAGCAAGTTGAACGCACGGAGATCCTTTCAGGCTTGACGGGAGACGAGACCATTATTACGGTAGGTCAGCAATTCGTGAAAGACGGCGGGCAGGTTACAGTACAGCGATGATTCGTAATTCATAATGAGCAATGAGGGTATCCTTTATACGTCATCCTTATGTCTTCATTCATTATTACTTGTTTGGATTTTTCCAGTAGGATCATACTATGTGGCTAACGCGGCTTGCACTTCGCTATCCAATCTCGACATTCCTTTTTGCGTGCACGATTGTTGTTCTAGGATTTGTATCGTTCACACAGCTTCCCATTGATCTGCTGCCGAACATTTCGATTCCTGTTGTCACTTCGGTCACGTATTATCCCGGAGCAGGTCCACTTGACATGGAGCAATCCGTAACGCGCATTATTGAACGCAGCGTCAGTTCGGTCAACGATGTAAGTTATGTGCAATCAAGCACTCGAGAAGGTATTTCACGTGTCAGAGTAAATTTTAATTGGGATGCCAACGTGGATGTCGGAATGATCGATGTCATGCAGCGGGTAAATCGCGTTCTCAGCCAGCTTCCGGAGGGAATTCAACAACCCTCAGTGCTGCGCTTCGATATAAACAGTCAGCCGGTATGTAATGTAGTCGTCTTTGGCGATATGGATGAACGAGATCTCTATGATCTGGCATATAACATCATTGAACCACAGATAGAACATTTGTCAGGAGTAGCTTCCGCGCCTGTTTCAGGAGGCCGAATTCGAGAAATCCATGTGACGCTTGACCGGAACAGACTCGAAGCAATGCAGCTTCCTGTTGCGACTGTCCTGGATGCCGTTGCAAATTCCAATCTTATTATTCCTTCCGGTGATCTCCGAACAGGTCAATTTGATTATTCGTTGAAGACGGAAAGCCGTTTTAACATCGTCAAGCCGATGGAAGATGTTATTGTGAATACAGTCAATGGAATCCCAATCCGCATCAAAGATATTGGTGCGGTCGAAGATAGTTATCAGGAACAAACAGAAATCGTACGCATCAATGGTAAACCGGGATTGACCTTGCGCGTACAGAAACTTGCAGGTGCAAATACGGTTGATGTGGTTGATAACGTTATGCGCAACCTGCCAAAGCTGACCGGTATTCCAGAGTCGGTACGATTGTCTATCTCCTTCGATCAATCGCTCTACATTCGCAATACAATTTCAGGTTTGCAGCGTGAAGCGACGCTCGGCGGTGTATTGGCGATGATCATCATTTTACTATTCCTTCGGAATGTTCGCGGTACGCTTATCATTCTTGTCGCTATTCCTATGTCTATCCTCATTACGTTTATTTTATTTCGTTTTGGGAACATCACACTGAATATCATGACATTTGGAGGATTGGCACTCGCTGTCGGAAGACTCGTGGATGACTCGATCGTAGAGTTGGAGGCCATCTCACGGCATTACAATAGGCGTAAACCGGGACAGTCAAAGATTGAAGCGACACTTGAAGCAGCAAAGGAAGTGGCAGCACCTATTTTCGTGTCGACGTTGACAACAGTTATTGTTTTCCTCCCAATCGTTTTTCTCACGGGTATTGCAAAACTTCTTTTTATTCCACTCACGGTTACTATTGCTGTAGCATTATTCGGATCGTTTTTTGTTTCGAGAACAATAACACCATTGATGTGTTTGAACTATCTGCCGCCTGAAAAAGAAATTAATCGAGCTTCATTAAAATTACAAGATCGTATTCGCGTTAAGGCGCACGATGCACTTGATCAATTGGATACTTGGTATGAACAACGACTCACATGGGCAATGGGACATAGACGGTCTATTGTAATCGGAATCCTTGGTTTTTCGCTTCTGTCCTTTGGATTATTTGCCTTCATCGGAACAGAATTTTTCCCTGATCAGGACGAAAGTCAATTTAGCGTTTCGATCAAACTTCCGGTAGGCTCAAGAGTTGAAAATACAGACAAAGTGGCAAGATTGATTGAAGAGATTATCCAAAAGAATGTGCCGGAAGTTCAAGCAATGATTGTTGATGTGGGTATCCCTACCTCCTCAAAAGGCGGTGGTGGCGGCGGCGGCGGGGGAAATGCAGGAAGTCATGCAGCGAGAATACAGGTTGCTCTGGTACCATCAGACAAACGCGACAGATCTGTCTTTGAAATTACCAGACAACTACGCCCACAACTTCAAAGAATCCCGGGTGCTGCGGTGTTTCTCGATCAAGGAGGTTTCTTGAGATTTTTGATGAATTTTGGATCGTCAGCTCCGATTGATGTAGAAATACGAGGATATGATTTAGAAAAAGGAACAGCGCTGGCGAAGGATATTTTGGGTATTGTTCGCTCTACACCAGGTGCGGTTGACGTCCAGATTTCAAGGGATGATAATCTCCCTGAATTGCGCGTGCAAATAGATCGGGATAAGGCAGGAGTTCTTGGCATTAACGTCGCTAATATTTCGAACACTATTAACACTTGCATGAATGGAACGGTTGCTTCCGTTTTTACTGATCCAACGACGGGCAATCAGTATGACATTCTCGTACGTTTGGATCAAGACTACCGTTCGAGGATTGATGATTTGAAAAAACTTGTTATCACGACGAACAGCGGAAAACAAGTACTCCTTGGGAATATAGCGACAATCGTGAAAGCAAATTCACCGGTCCAGATCGATCGGAAATATCAACAGCGATTAGTAGAAGTGACGGCAAATGTTGCAGGTCGTGATTTAGGAAGCGTCGCAAGTGATATTCAGAATAAAGTTGATCAGCTCACTATTCCTCTCGGTTTTGAAGTGAAACAAACCGGCAATGTTGAGCAGCAGCAGAAAACGAACCGCGAACTTTTACTCGCGTTCGCACTTGCAATACTCCTTGTCTATGTTGTGATGGCGTCGCAATTCCAATCATTTATTGATCCCTTCATCATCATGTTCACCATTCCGCTCGGGATCGCTGGAGTATTCTGGACGCTCTTTTTGACTAGTACTACGCTTTCCGTCACATCTGCGCAAGGCATTATCGTTATGGTGGGAATTGTCGTGAGTAATGGAATATTACTAGTAGACTATATAAACAAACTGCGTGCATCCGGAGTTGAGCTCCATGAAGCAGTTGTCCGCGGCGGCAGAACGAGACTTAAGCCAATTCTCATGACTTCGCTCGCAACGGTGTTGGGATTGATTCCCATGGCGATTGGCATGGGCGGCGAATCCACTCAAGCACCGCTCGCAATTGCCGTCATCGGCGGATTGACATTTTCGACAACACTGACACTGTTCTTCATTCCAATTCTCTACACAATATTTGAAGAACGATTCAAACGAAAAATACAAAGTGATGAAGATGCGCCTATTGAAATTGAATCAATACCTATGCAAACCGAAATAAAAGTAGAGAAATCGACTACGATGAAAAAACCGGCGGTACGAAAAGGGAAAAAAACATCCGACTCTTCTTCATCAAAGAAGTAGTTTGATTGCATAGGCATACCTACTCAGCGTTTTCCCTCGTTTGAAGAAGAAATGTTCTCGAAATCTCACAGCGTTCATTGGAGAGATTTCAGGAATTCTTTATACACCAATATCTTTGAAGCCGCAGGCGTCGAACGTTTGTAATATTTGATTCTCATCTATCTTCTTTCGAAATGTGATTGATGTCGCATTCTCAACATTCCGTTTGGTTTTCTGCATATAAAAGAATAATTTGACGTCGAGTTCAATGTAGTCTGCTTAAAGTGTCTATCATAGGGATTTGTAATGCTAAATTACATCTGGCTCTTTCTTATTGCCATCGCGCTCATCGTTGGTGTTGGCAAAGATATCAACGATGAATTACGAAACACCTACCAAAATGGTGTGCCGCTGGAAGTGACATTCCTCTCTCCGCAAATACCATCAGGGACTGCTATGAGATGGGAAGGGCAGTTTTATCTTACGGCAAAACAATTCAACGATTTCTACGGAACGACATCGCAAATTGATGAAGTCAAACAACCCGTTGTTATTTCGCTTTTATCAGATGGAACGGGGAGTTTTATTTTTTCGTCCACTGATGTAACACCGATGTATTGGAAAGAAATGGGAAAATCCGCTTCTGCCAAGGACAAACTGACGGGGAAAGTGGAGAACATAGTATTTTCTGACGACAAATCTTGGGCGAAAGCAAAAATAATACTGGAACCGATTCGGTTTGTGAAATTGAAAGCCATTACACAAGCAGCGATCGATTTCGCAAACACTGCAGTTGAGATTGCAATTGGACTCATTGGTGTCATGGCGCTGTGGCTTGGTCTCATAAAAGTTGCAGAGGAAGCCGGATTGGTGAAAGTGCTTACACGATTGCTTGCACCACTTACGAAACGTTTATTTCCAGATGTTCCCTCTGATCATCCTGCTATTGGTGCGATCATTATGAATACGGCGGCAAATATGCTCGGCCTCAGCAACGCTGCAACACCGATGGGTTTGAAAGCAATGGAGGAACTGAATAAGCTCAATCCAAAAGCCGGTACTGCAACAAACGCAATGGTAACGTTCCTTGCAATTAATACGGGCGGATTAATTTTGATTCCCGCTACTGCGATTGCAGTGCGAGCAGCATCTGGTTCTGCAAATCCCGGGATCATTATCGGCACAGCAATCTTTGGTGCGGGATGCGCGACGATAACCGGAGTGATTGCATCAAAAATTCTTCAGCGTCTTCCGAGATACAAAAAAGACTTGGAACAAGAAAGAAAAGCAGCAAAGGGGAAAAGCCATGGCTGACCTCTTTCGTTCCATCATAAACCTGATTTCTATATTTGCTATTCCGCTGATGATTGCAGTGTTTCTCGGCTGGGGATTTGTGAAGAAAGTGCGCGTGTATGAAGTCTTCGTGGAAGGTGCTAAAGATGGATTTCATACAGCGATTCGCATCATTCCCTATTTAGTAGCAATGTTGTTTGCTATCGGTATTTTCCGTGCCAGCGGTGCGATGGATTTACTGGTTGTGATAATTTCACCAGTCACAAATTTAATCGGTATGCCTGCAGACACATTGCCGATGGCGCTCATGCGCCCGCTGTCAGGCAGCGGTTCATTGGGAATTATGACAGAGTTGATGAAGGCGCATGGTCCTGATTCGTTCGTCGGCGTACTTGCTTCAACAATGTACGGCAGTTCGGAAACAACGTTTTATGTGCTTGCCGTTTATTTCGGAGCGGTGAACATTAAAAATTCCCGGCACGCTGTACCAGTCGGGTTACTGGCAGATCTTGCCGGCATGGTCGGCGCTGTTTTTATTTGTCGGATCCTTTTCGGAATTTAGAAAACGAACAGAAAAACAACAGGAGGAATCATGAAATCAATTAAAATACTCGTTGTCATATTCTTGATGCTGATGTTTGTATCGTTCTCCGTAAACGCACAACTCCCAAATGCCGCCGCAGCGATGATGGGAAAGAGTGGTGGTACAATCCCGATGGGCTTTGGCGCCACTTTCATAGATGGCGAAATGTATTACTTGATCAACATTACGCCGGAAGTAGCATTCGGACAGCTCGGCATAGGTCTCGATCTCAATTTGCGTTTCAATACGCAGGGGAAGCTACGCATGGGTGATTATTCAAAATTTGAAGACTATCTCCGTATCATTCGTTATGTTCGCTGGGCGCAAAAAGGTGATCCATTCTACGTACGTGTCGGTCAGCTTGATTACTCGCTACTTGGCCACGGATCGATCATCTATAATTACCGAAATAGTGCAAGCTATGATATGCGGAGAACAGGAATGGAATTAGATTTCAATTTTGAGAAGTTCGGTTTCGAATTTGTATACAGCGATTTTACAGGAAGAGGACTCTTGGGGTTACGCGGGTATGCAAAACCCTTAAAGTTCACAAGTCTTGCGAAGGTTCCGGTGATCAGCAACTTTGAAGTCGGCGTCACCTATGCACGTGATATGGACCTGTATGCCGATTACACACACCTTGACTCGAGTAGAGCCGGTCTTTCGATCTATGGTTTCGATCTTGGGTTGCCCATATTATCTTACTCATTCTTAAAATCGACCTTGTACTACGATTTTGCTCAGATCTCCAATTATGGACATGGCTCTACCGTCGGGATAAACATGTTTCTTTCAGGTATGGGAATCCTCACACTCAGAGGGAAATATGAATTTCGCATAAATGGTGCAAATTATATACCTGCTTATTTCAACGCATTATATGAACATGATCGGTTTAATGTTGTCACTAGACTCAGTAAATCAGACACGCTTTTGCAAGTTGCTGCAAACCGAGGTTATTTTGGCGAGATCATTATTAGCGTCCTGAACACCTTTAACATCGTCGCCGGCTATCAGGCTCCTTATGACGTCAAAAACCAAGGCATACTGCATGCAGAATTGCAATTGCCGCAGGTCGCCGGTATCGTTGTGCGAGGGGCGTTTGATAAAACAAGAATAGGCCGCGTTTTTATATTGGATAATTTTTCTATCCTGAGCGCAGAGATTGGGTACAAACCTGTCAAATATTTATTGGTGTCAATGCTTTATCAGCGTACCTTCTCAAACAGATATCCAGATGGCTCCTTACATGCTGATGGTTCCTTTGAAAAACAAGATCGAGTAGAACCGAAAGTCAGTTTTATTTATGATTTTTAGGTTCGTAAGCCGAAAGAGTTGATCGAGTAAGCGCTTTCATGATGATCAGAGGATAAACGATGTAAAGCATTAATCTCTTATACCTTCCTACACAGTGAAGAGGCGATTCTGGAATCAGGATCGCCTCTTTTGCATTTCATCTCTCTTCTTTCTATTTTCAAACAATGAATCATACTATTGTGGAAAGCAATATCCAATGAACATTCAATTTCTCGGAGCCGCACGGACTGTCACCGGCTCAATGCATCTCGTCTCTGTGAATGGTACAAAAATTCTTTTCGACTGCGGCATGTTTCAGGGAAAACGAGCGGAAGCGTACGAAAAGAATCGCAATTTTCCATTCGATCCATCCAACATTGATGCGGTCATTCTCTCGCATGCCCATATTGACCATGCCGGCAATCTTCCCAATCTTGTGAAGAACGGTTATCGCGGTCCTATCTATGCCACTTCGGCAACGCGCGATTTGTGCAATATTATGCTCTACGATAGCGCATACATTCAAGAGCGGGACGTTGAATACGTGAATAAGAGACACCAAAGAAAGCATGAGCCGTTTGTACAGCCGTTATATGATGTTGTGGATGTAACCACAGCTATGACACAATTCATTAGTATCAATTATGAACAACAAGTGCAGGTTGCTAATGGAGTGATGGTGAAATTCCTCGATGCCGGACATATCCTAGGATCTGCCGTGATCGTGCTTGAGGTAGAAGAAGGTGGTAAAAGAAAGAAGATCGGTTTCACCGGCGATTTGGGAAGAAAGAATGCGCCGATCATCAGAGATCCGCAGCCAATTGACAGCGTGGATGTTCTCATTTCTGAAAGTACCTATGGCGGTAAACTGCATGATCCGGTAACTGGCATGAAGGATTCGCTGTGTAACGTCATCCAGCAAACATCTGACCGCGGCGGGAAGGTGATCGTACCGTCATTCAGTGTTGGAAGGACACAGGAGATTGCATATCTTTTATCCGAATTGTTTGATGAAGGCAGATTACCTGTTGTACCAATTTACGTCGATAGCCCGCTTGCAGTAAATGCAAGCGACATTTTCCGTTCGCATACCGAATGTTTTGATCAAGAAACACTTAATCACTTGCATGCGCATGAAGATCCGTTTGGCTTCAATCGGTTACTGTATGTGCGGTCGGTGGATGAATCGAAAAAATTGAACGATATGCATTCTCCTTGCGTTATCATTTCAGCCTCCGGCATGTGCGAAGGCGGAAGAATTGTACACCATCTTGCCAACAACATCGAAAATCCTAACAACACCATCCTTATCGTTGGATATCAGGCAGAACACACACTCGGCAGACGGATAGTGGAGAAACAGCCGGAAGTGAGCATCTTTGGGGAAATACTTAAATTGAATGCAGAAGTGGTGGTTCTGAATTCATTCTCAGCGCACGCTGGCCAGGATGAATTGGTGGAGTATATTACTGCGGCTGACCAAACCCAATTGAAAAAACTATTTCTGGTGCATGGTGAATTAGTGCAGATCGAAAAACTTTCTGCGAAACTCAAAGAAACTCATGTGAAAGAGGAGATTTACATTCCGGTGACAGGTGAGAAGTTTGAAGTGTGAAAATGAGATTTGATATACTCGCGTACTCAGTTGAAATCGAAGCACGCACGGATTGTGAACGATTTCTGCAGATGTTCAGTGAACGATAATGGAATGAGTCAGTGATGTTTGTGCTCAGAAGTCCATGCACTTTCCTATATCTTTTTATTTTGGGATTGTTCTTCTTCCAAGAAAGAGCGATTGGTCAGGAATTGTTTCATCCTTTTACAGCTCCTGAAGCAGATAGTTTGAAGCTTTCTTCTCTTAGTTTTGATCACGTTCTCAACACGTATATATGGTCAGGAGATTTCAAAAAGGATATCTACGGACAGCTTTGGGATGTTACGTTACATCAGAAAATTCGATCTCGCCTTATAAAAACGAACCAGACGGCAATTCAAGATGAGTATCAGGGTCTCATTGCTTTACGTGCACGGCTCTTTGAAAACTGGAATTTCCAAATTAAAAACTCATCCAATGTCCTCGCTGACAATCGTGCAATTGATCTCGGCAGAATGGCACAGCATCAGGTTCTTGCAGGGTTCGAGTACTTGCCGACGGGAAATATCGCCGGTGAAGCACTGGGCGGATATGAACTGAACACACAAGAGGAGGAGAACGATAATGGTTTTGCTTACGCACTCGGTTTCAACGCACGTCAAGTAGACCTTGAAGAATTCAAAGCATCTCTTCAATCATCATGGAACCAATCCTTGCTCGGCCGTCGTTCGCCTCGTACAGGAGATATCAAGCTTATCCTTTTACGTGATTTCGGCAGCGGCATTGACGATTCGCTTGCGGTGAATTACAGCACACAGCGCAGGCAATTCTATACGTCGCTCGATTCTTCTACCCAGCTCACTCTCGGTGTACCGCATAATATTCTTCAGCGTGATGCAAGCGTGTTAGAAATTTCTAATCAAATGAAGTATAACTTGGATCAAAATTTCTCCCTGGTTGTTTCAATCGGAATCTCAAATCAGCTGATCAATCGAGGATATCGCTTTAAAGATTACCTTCATCCCGCATCCCTGATTCTCGATTCGCGCATCCAAGAAATACAATTCTTTGGCAGTATTTCATTGCAGTGGTCACCACTGTATTGGCTTAGGGCAGATGTTAAACTTGCATACACCGAAAAAGATGAACGACATTCAGTGCTGGATGATATTCAGGCATCGAATGCTATTATTGATACACAACGCGCTTCGGTAAGCCGCTTAGAGAATACTGCTCAACGCACGACATTGACGGCGGCCCTCAAAGCTGATGTGACGCAGGATGATAAAATCCGCGTTGTATCGTCGGCAGGCATTCTGCGTTATGATACACCAAGTATCTTCAATACTGATGATCGCGATGAATTACTTCTGACATCAGGAGCCGAGTATTTGCATCGCTTTTCATCTCGCCTCCTGCTGATGCTGAACGCAGATCTGACATTATTTCATCTTGTGTATCTGCATCGAGATCAGAGTGCAAATAATAATTGGAACCGTGTTATCCGATTCTCGCCAAGTGTCGAATACATGCCGAGTTCTTGGTTCCGCACAGCTATGCGAACCGAAGTGCTGGCAAATTATACAGTCAGTGATTATGAGCAGCAGGTCGCGTCTATACGAAGCTTTTCATTTAGGCAGGTCTTGTGGTCAGATTCCACCGTTGTGCAGCTCAGCGAAAGAATCCAGTGTAACTTTTCAGGAAGCTTGCGTATCTTTGAACGTGGCACGCTTCGTTGGCAGGAGTTCACGGAAAAGCCGGAAGAATATGTCATCGAAAAAACGATGTGGCCGGAAATCGTTTGGTCTTCGATGATTGGAGTAAAAATTGGAATTGGATTCCGTTATTTTGGTCAAGACCGATACACATACGAAAGTAATCAGCGAATATTTTCTCAAGGGATAGAAGCCATGGGCCCGACCGCATCTATTGAATGGTCAGGATTGTCAGGTGAAAAAGTTGTTATTAATGGATGGCGGGAAGAACAAAAAAACAATGGAAAAACGGCAACAATACTTTCGAATCTATCAATACAAGTAGGATTTATCATTTAATGTTGGAAACGAAATGAAATCAACATTGAACAAGAAAAAGGCGGATAAAATACATCAAAAATGTATTTATAAAATGATTTGCCGAAGCAACCCAAAAGAAATATCACGGATTGAAGAATTTCTGCAGCAAGTCAGCAAACATCTTCATATCGATGATGGTATGATGTACCGTCTGCTGGTTTCCTGCACAGAAGCAGTGAATAATGCAATTGTCCATGGAAATAAATCCGATCCCGATAAGGACGTTACTATTCGCTGCGTCGTTAGGGATAAGAATCTCACTATTTATGTACAAGATGAAGGAAGTGGATTTGATTCGGAAAACTTACAAGATCCGCGTGATAAGAAAAATTTGATGAAAGAAAACGGTCGCGGTGTGTTTTTAATGCGTTCGCTCATGGATCAAGTGAAATTTAAACGATTAAAGTCTGGTTCTGTTGTGGAGATGAAAGTAAAACTTCACTGACGCTTGTGCAGGAGTAAAGAAAAAGAAAAACCCGCCTCAAGAGAGACGGGTTTTTTGTTTTTAAGAAAAATAAATATGAAAATATTTAGAATGCGTAACCGACGTTCACACTAAATATATGAGCTGTGGAGTTATAGACTCCAGGGACACCGCCAATACTTGAGGAACTGCTTCCTGTCGGATTTGAACTCGCTGCATTCTTTTCAGCAAAAAGAACTAACATATAAGATGCATCTACGGAGAGATTATCGTTAATTTTATAGCTGCCGCCGAGTGTAATATCGGTTCTATCCGCATCTGGAAGCATTGGTTCGGTCTTGCTTGCTGGCTGCGGAGTAAGATCGAGAATCAATCCGCCACGAAGTGTAATATCTGCATTATACTTATATTCAGCGCCGGCACGAAGCAGGAATCCATCATCCCAATTCTTATCCTGAGTGATTGTCCCCTGACCAACTAATGTAGGGTATGGAGGGGGGAGGGGAATAATAACCGGAGGAGTGATAGCTATGCTTAGCTGTTTATATGCCGACCACTGGACAAATTGGAAATCGCCTTCAACTGTTAGTTCAGGCATAATTTCGTATGCTGCACCAACCTGGAGATTGGCTGGTAAAGGTAATGTTGCTTTGCCTGTTCCACCTGGGAATAAAAGGGCATATGTATACGTAGCTGGTAAACCGGGAATATGAACATTCATTCCGGAAAATTTTAGGTCACCGGTAAATTCAATATTGGTACTGGCTCTATAGGACAATCCAATCGATAACTTATCCATAGGTTTATACGTTGCACCAAAATTGGCATTCCATCCTTTTCCGGTTCCTGTCATTTCCATCAGACTGGTTGGTATTCCTAGAGGATTCTTTGTCAACGTTACTGTTGCGTACACATAACTTACACCCCATCCGACAGATAATTGATCATTAATCTTGAGAGCAAAGGAGGGATTGAAGTACCAAGTTGCAATATCTGCTTTTACCGATTTCATACTGCCGAGGTAAGCACCATTCAAAGCTGGTCCCCACAGGTTATCCCATTCAGTGCCAAGTCCATATGGATTATATATTCCAAGACCAACGGTAACCCTGTCATTGGCCTGATATGTGCCATAAACATTGATCGGTGTAAATACTTGCGATTTTGCTGATGCTTCCACTGGTTGCATAACGCCGACACCCTTAAATGTAGACGAGGGCATGATTAAATTAAATCCACCAAGCACATTAATTCCTTTGAGCGATGTCATTCCAGCGGGATTGAAATAGATTGCAGATGGGTCTGAAGCTCGAGCAACAAACGCACCGCCCATACCTACAGCACGTGCTCCTTGTTCATTTAACTGGTATCCGCCGCCTAAAGCGATACAAACAATAAGCACAGAAAGGACGATAGTCCCGATTACATGGAAGGAAAGCTTTCTCAATGTGACCTCCTGAAGTGATGTGAGTGATTTGTGATTTGTTGTTAAATCAAACAAGATATCTCGCAGTATGTTCCAATTGCAAGCAGTATAATAAATGAATTATTAAGATGCAATTTTCAGAATACAAATTTATTGCCAATTGTAGAACAACGAAGGAAACGGTGAATCGTGAAGCGAGAAAAAAGAAACCCCGCGGAAATTCTCGGCGGGGTTCATAGATGCTATGAAAAAAGAGAGTATTTAGAACGTGATTTTGTTCATATTTCCTTTGACATCGGCGGCGGACTTGTTCAGAGCGGCTTGTTCTTCTGGCGTCAGTTTAATCTTAATGACTTCTTCCATCCCTTTTTTGCCAAGTTTAATAGGAACACCCACCACAGTGTCGGTAATTCCATATTCTCCTTGAAGCTGAACGGAGCAGGGGAGAATACGTTTTTTATCTTTGACAATTGCCTCAATCATTTGAACCGCTGAAGCAGATGGTGCATAATATGCACTGCCGGTTTTTAAGAAATTCACAATTTCAATACCCCCATCGCGAGTTCGTTTCACTAAACGGTCGATCGTTCCTTGATCCATCAAATCAGGAAGCGGAATGCCGGCAACCGTTGAGTATCGCGGTAATGGCACCATCGAATCGCCATGCCCACCGAGGACAAACGCGCTGACATCTTCAACGGAGACTCCAAGTTCCATTGAAATAAAAGTTCGGAATCTAGAAGAATCTAAAATTCCTGCCATGCCGATGACCCGATGACGTTCAAAACCACTTATTTTAAGAGCCACATACGTCATCACATCTAATGGATTAGAGACAACAATAATGATAGCATTGGGAGATTGTTTCACTGATTGCTCGGTGCATACTTTGACAATATTCGCATTTGTATTCTGTAAATCATCTCGGCTCATCCCCGGTTTTCTGGCAATTCCAGCGGTGATGAGGATGATGTCTGAATTGGCGGTCGGTTCGTAAGAGTTTGTTCCGATGATTTTTGTATCTGACCCTTCAACAGGTGCAGATTCTGCAATATCAAGAGCTTTCCCTTGTGGCATTCCTTCAATAACGTCAACAAGAACAACTTCGTTGGCGAGTTCTTTGTCAACGATTCGCTGAGCAGATGTTGCTCCAACATTGCCTGCACCAATAACAGTGATCTTCATGAAATCCTCCTATGTTAAAATTGCATTATGATGAATGTAAGAACAAAGATTAAAATTTTAGAGTTCCTTGCCAATCAATCCGATATGAAGAAAATTCTTGTATGGAAAAAAAAAGCCCCCAAACGGGGGCTATGTAAAAACTATTTTTTGAATTTAAACGGCTTGTAAAATACTCACACGCTGTCTTGTTTTGCCAACGCGTTCAAACTTCACAATACCTGTGGCAAGTGCAAAGAGTGTATCATCACTGCCGATACCGACATTTAAGCCGGGATGAAACTTTGTGCCGCGTTGACGCACGAGGATGTTGCCGGCGAGTACAACTTGACCGCCAAAGCGTTTCACTCCGAGGCGTTGAGCATTACTATCGCGGCCGTTCCGAGAACTTCCACCGCCTTTTTTATGTGCCATACAACCTCTCCAGTTTAAGCAAGATTTGTTATTTCAATTTCTGTGTACTGCTGCCGGTGTCCGTTGCGGACTCTGTATCCCTTCCGCTTCTTCTTTTTGAGCACGATGACCGTCTCGTCTTTCACGTGTCGCAGCACTTTCGCTTCGACAAACGCTCCTTGAATAAAGGGATTACCGACCGTTGCTTTCTTTTCGTCGCCCGTTAGGATGACCTTGTCAAACTTTACCGTTGAGCCGACTTCCGACTGCATTTTCGGTACGAACACTTTGTCGGAAGGGGAGACCTTCACTTGTGTTCCAGCAATTTCTACTACTGCGTACATTATTGTCCTCACTGAATACAATCGTTTTTGAACCTTATAAGTTAGTGAAAAAGTGGAAGAGAGTCAACGAATTTTCCAAGGAATGAAAAATTTCATTTCTCAGCTAATTTGCCTTCAAGAACTTGCCGGATCTGCTCCAATGGCATTTCCATTCCCGTCCAGAGTTGAAACGCTGCAGCTCCTTGATGAATAAACATCCCCAAACCGTCAATTGTTTTTGCCCCGGCGGCTTGCGCATCGCTTTGCAGACGGGTAGTTAATGGTCGATAAATAAGATCGAAGACAATATGCTTCTTCGATAACCAATTTTTATTGGGGAGTGGAGAGTCAAGGACTTGAGGGAACATTCCCACAGCGGTTGCATTAACGATGAGTGTAGAGTCCTTGATTGCAGCTTCAAGGGCTGCATCAGTACAATGGATCACATTGAATTGGACAGTGCTTCTGCCTATGCCTTTAATAATCGCATACGCTTGTTCTGGAAACAGAGCTGAGAATGTAATCGCCTTAGGTCTGATCGTGTGAGCCAGCACGTGCGCTACTGAACGAGCCACACCACCAGAGCCCATAATCGTACACATGGTACCCTCGATTTTTTCCCGATCGAGGCGAAGCGATCGCTCAACACCGATAATGTCTGTGTTATATCCAATGAGTTTATTATTGCGATTCACGACAGTATTCACGGCACCGATGGCTTGTGCTTCCGGAACAACTTCATCGAGTAAGGGGATGATTGTTTCTTTATGTGGAACGGTCACATTGAACCCGTCCAAATTCAGTTCTCGAAAACGTTCGATTGATTGTTGCAAAGAAGCCGGTTCGATATCAAGCATTTCGTACTGGCAATCCAAGCCAAGTAATGTAAATGCCGTATTGTGCATGAGCGGAGAAAGAGAATGACCGATGGGATGGCCGATAACTGCAAAATGTTTCATAAGAGATACATGTCCTGAATTTAGTATAAAATGAAAAACCGCAGAGATTAGATGTACGAATGAAGAGCGGTTACTGTTTTCTAAAAAGGTGCCCGAACACTTGGTCGGTCACGAGGCTGGGATAGAGTTGTTCAAAATCTTTTTTCATATCTGGCACCAAATTAAAAGCGATAAAAAATTCATTCGATGCTTCTTCTTTGGAATTCATTGACAGCAATACTTTTCCTCGACTGAAATATGCCGGTGCAAATTTTGGATCAAGTCGTATACATTCTCCTAATGCCGAGAGCGCTTTATCATAAGATCCTTTTTCGCCCAGTGTGTCGCCAAGATCGAACCAAATTTCCGGATCTTTCGGATCCAATGTCACAACTCTTCTATAACACTCAAGGCAGTCATCGATTCGTCCAAGATTGTACAGTGCATCACCGCAAGCGTACCAATATTCCGGATATTCAGAATTAATCTCAGCGGCTTTCTGGTATTCAGCTAAAGCCTGCGTCGTCTGCCCGAGTGCATCGTAGCAGCATCCTTTGCCAAAATATGATTCGTGGTGCCGATCGTTAATCTTAATTGCAGCTGAATAGCAAGCGATGGCTTCGGTGAAATCATTTAATTCTTCATATGCATTGCCGAGATTATGCAGCGCTGCTACGTCCTTCGGTTCATAGTGAAGAGTTGTTTTGAAACATTTAATAGCATCCTGCAGCCGCCCTAGATTTGCATATCCGTTGCCCATATTATACCATGCCGCAGGGAAATCCTCCTTAATCGCGAGAGCATATTCGTAACTCTCAATGGCTTTCGTGAATTGCCCAATCCGATTCTGGACGATGCCTTTATTATACCACGCGTTAAAGTTATATGGGTCGTGATTGATATGTTCATCATAACAGCGGATGGATTCTTCGGGTTTATCAAGGTAATCGTAACAATACCCAAGTTCATACCACGCATCAATATAGTTCGCATCGATCTGAAGAATACGATGAAAGATTGATTCCGCTTCAGCGTATCGTTCCAGTTTTTCCAGCGTTACACCTTTATGAAACAGCGCATCTTCATGGGATGGATCAAGTTCGAGCGCCTTATCGAACGATTCCATCGATTCATGTATGCGATTTAAATTATCTAATGTTATACCGCGATTGATATATGCCTCAGGATCTATAGGATTGAGTCCCAGTGCTTTCTCAAAGCAGAGGAGCGCCTCATCATACTTGAATAAATTATTGAGGATCATGCCTTTTCTCTGCCAAGCATCAGCATTGAACGGTTCAAATGAGAGCAATCGTTCGGCATACGTTAATGCATCGTCATATTTATCGTGTTCAAAGTAAAATTGGATAATTTCTTCCAATGCTTCCGGATTGTTAATATCCTTGCCGCCGTTACGGAGTAATTCACGGAACCGCCGAACATCGTCTTCCGAATGTTTGTTCTGCTTCGGTCCCATGTTGTTATCTTCAAAATGATCAAAATTAGACACAGCGTACTCCGTCATCAATAGTTCACGTAGTAATAAAAGAAATTAACGACTTGAAGTCAAGAAATGTGCAATGTCATCTTTTCAAATTTTCAAAAATTGCTCTTTTATGTTTGTATTTGATTTTGGCGGCGAGTTGGAGTATATTTATTGTCTAAAAAGCAGAATGATTGCTGAAAACCTCAAAAATCTGCGGAAACGCATCGAGCAGACCTGTCAAGAATGTGGACGAAAAATTGATGAAGTGCAGATTATTGCAGTTGCGAAAACGTTTTCGACAGGTTTGATACAAGAGGCACTCGATGCAGGTCAGATTGATTTTGGTGAGAATTATGTTCAGGAATTGCAGGAAAAACATAAAGCTCTCGCTGAACGATCAATACGTTGGCATTTTATCGGTCATCTGCAATCAAACAAGGTGAAATATATAACCGAATATGTTCACCTTATTCACTCAGTGGATGATTTGAATCTTGGCAAAGAAATCAGCAAACGTGCCGAGCGATGTAACCGCGTTCAGGATGTGCTGGTGGAAATTCACACCACCGACGAGGCGACAAAATTTGGTGTTCAGCCGGAGCATGCTATCGCATTGATAAAAGAATTATCACAGTTACCTCATCTTCGTGTCTGCGGATTGATGACGATGGGACCGTTTTCGGATAACCCGAATGATTCTCGTTCTTCTTTTCGATGTGTGACTGATTTGAAAAAACAGATTGAAGCTGAGGGAATTGTGAATGTACAGATGCGTCACCTTTCGATGGGTATGACGCATGACGTTGAAGTAGCGATTGAAGAAGGAGCTACCCTGGTTCGTATCGGAACGGCAGTATTTGGGAGACGCACAAAGAACTTGAATTGAAAGGAACAACGATGAAAATTACTCCGTTAGAAATTAAGCACCAGCAGTTCAAGAAATCGATGCGCGGATACGATCCCGTCGAAGTGGAAACGTTTCTTGAAATGGTCTCGAACGAAGTGGAAGATCTCATTCACGAGAACAGGGAACAGAAAGATCAACTCCTACAACAGGAAACGCAGCTTGTTGATTATAAAAACATTGAAAAGACACTTCAGCAGACGTTGATGCAAGCGCAGGAGACAAGCGGAAAATCCATTGAAAACTCCAAACGTGAAGGGGAGCTTATCGTGAAGGAAGCGGAGATCAAGGCGTCGCAAATTTTGGAGAAAGCACGGCTGGATTTTGCTCACGTCAAAGAAGAAATATCCCAGCTCAAGGCAAGGAAGGAAAGTGTTCTCAGTCGGTTAAAAGTCTTGCTTTCGTCGGAATTAAATCTAATGAAAGCGCTTGAGATTGATGATGACGAAGGGACAAAAGATCCGTCCAGAGGAACAGGGAAAGATTATTTGGAACTCGAAGGGATTCTGAAGAAGTTGTAAGAGTATGATAGAGGACGAGAAGATGACTGAACTGAGAAATCAAATTGCACAAGCGTTGGAATTTATCCGAACCAAAACGGACGCAAAGCCCAAGATCGGCATTATTCTTGGAACCGGCCTTGGCGGATTGGTGAAAGAGATCAAAAAGGAAGTTATCATCGACTACGCCAACATTCCCCATTTTCCTGTCTCGACGGTTGAATCACATCACGGCAAATTGATTTTTGGAACACTTGCCGGGAAAAAAATCGTGGCGATGCAGGGACGATTTCACCTGTATGAAGGATATGATCTGAAGCAAATTACTTTTCCAGTCCGCGTCATGAAATTTCTCGGTGTCGAAAACATTCTTGTTTCCAATGCCGCCGGTGCGCTCAATCCGCTTTTTCAAAAAGGCGATGTCATGCTTATTTCAGACCACATCAACTTGCTGGGCGACAATCCGCTCATCGGCCCCAATGACGATGAACTCGGGCCGCGCTTTCCGGATATGTCGGAAGCATACAGCAAAGAACTCATCGCTCTCGCCGAACAAGCTGCGCTTGATTTGAAGATCCGTGTGCAGAAGGGTGTTTACGTTGCGATGCAGGGACCAAATCTTGAGACGAAAGCCGAGTATCGTTTCTTGCGTACTGTTGGTGCAGATGCTGTCGGCATGTCCACGGTTCCCGAAGATATCGTTGCTGTCCATATGGGAATGAAAGTTCTTGGCTTTTCTATCCTCACTGATGAATGTTTCCCGGATGCGTTGAAGCCGGCACTGCTGGAAGAGATTCTCAAAGTTGCCACAAAAGCCGAACCGAAGATGACAGCGATTATGAAGGAAGTCGTGAAGAGAATGAAGCAATAAAGCAAAAGTAAAAATGAAAAGTGAAAAATCACTGAATCACAGAATCATCAAATCTTAAATCACCCAATCACCGAATCACTAAATCGAAATTGTTAGAATGTTCAGGCAGTTAACAGACAAATTAAATTACCATGAACTCGAATCAGAAATTCTGAAGTCTTGGGAAACAAACGACATTTTCAAGAAGAGTATCTCAACGCGTGAAGGGAAACCGGAGTTCACTTTTTACGAAGGTCCGCCAACGGCAAACGGCCGCCCCGGCATTCATCACGTGATGGGCCGAACGCTGAAGGATACCATTTGCCGCTATAAGACGATGCAGGGATATCAAGTGCATCGCAAAGCAGGATGGGACACGCACGGCTTGCCGGTTGAAATCGAAGTGGAAAAATCACTCGGCTTCAAACACAAGGACGACATCATCGGTTATGGTGTGGCAAAGTTCAACGAGGAGTGCAAGAAGTCGGTTTGGAAATACAAAGCCGATTGGGAAGAATTGACGAAGATCATGGGCTACTGGGTTGACCTCCAGCATCCCTACGTCACATTCGAAAACAATTATATCGAGTCCATTTGGTGGGCACTGAAGCAGTACTTTGACAAAGGACTTATCTATAAAGGATATAAAATTCAGCCGTACTGCCCGCGATGCGAAACACCATTGTCTTCGCACGAAGTTTCGCTCGGGTACAAAGATGTGAAAGATCCATCGGTCTATATAAAATTAAAAGTAAAAGGGGAAGAGAATACGTTCTTCCTCGTTTGGACGACAACACCATGGACGCTGATCTCGAACGTCGCACTGGCCGTTCATCCGGAGATTGAGTACGTCAAAGTTGAACAGAAAGGTGAAAACTTCATTCTTGCTGAAGCCCGTCTGTCGGTTCTTGGTGATGAATACGTTGTGCTGGAAAAATTCAAAGGCGCAGCGCTTGCCGGCAAAGAGTACGAACGGATATATTCATACCATCACGTGAAAGAAAAAGGGTGGTACGTTGTTCTCGCTGATTTTGTCACAACGGAAGACGGCTCCGGTATTGTTCATATGGCACCGGCGTACGGTGAAGATGATTATCAAATCGGCAGGAAGTACGGCTTGCCGACGATTCATCCAGTGAATAAATCAGGCGAGTTTAATGCCGAGGTCACCGATTTTGCCGGGATGTTTGTGAAGGATGCCGACCCGGAGATCATTCAGAATCTTCGTCATCGAAATATTCTTTATAAGAAGGAAATGCATCTCCACAGTTATCCGCATTGCTGGCGTTGTGCGTCGCCGCTGTTGTATTATGCCCGTGAATCGTGGTACATTCGCACTACCGATTACGCGAACCGGATGATTGCGTTGAACAAACAAATCAACTGGATTCCGCCGGAAGTCGGCGCCGGCAGGTTCGGCAACTGGCTGGAAGATAATAAAGATTGGGCGCTTTCGCGCGACCGTTTCTGGGGAACACCGCTTCCCATTTGGTTGTGTGAACAATGCGGCAAGCAAAAGTGCATCGGCAGCGTGGAAGAATATAGAAAAGGTGAGAATGTTTCAGAGCCGCTCGATTTGCATAAGCCGTATGTTGATGCTGTAACGTTTGCGTGTGAATGCGGCGGGACGATGAAACGCACACCCGAGCTTATCGATGTATGGTTCGATTCCGGTTCGATGCCGTTCGCGCAATGGCATTATCCATTCGAGAATAAAGAACGATTTGAAAAGGCATACCCTGCCGATTTTATTTCTGAAGGCATCGATCAAACGCGCGGATGGTTTTATACACTGCATGCCATCGGCACATTTCTTTTCGAGAAACCGGCGTTCAAAAATGTGCTTGTGAACGAACTCATTCTCGACAAGCAAGGACAGAAAATGTCCAAATCGAAGAAGAACACGGTTGACCCGTTTGAACTGCTGAAGAAATACAGCGCTGATACAGTGCGGTGGTATTTGGTTTCGCAAAGTCCCGTATGGCGGCCGACATTATTTGATTCAGAGATCATAGGCGAAGTTCAACGAAAATTCTTCAGTACGCTTGTGAACACGTACTCTTTCTTCGCGCTGTATGCGAATGTGGATGGATTCGACAACAGTGAACTAAGAATCCCCACAAGCGAGCGGCAGGAAATTGATCAATGGATTTTATCTGAGCTGAATTCGCTCATAAAAAATTATATTCAATCGATGGAAGGGTATGATGTGACACGGGCAGCGAGAGCTGTAAGCGATTTCACGATTGATCAGCTTTCCAATTGGTACGTGCGCCGCAACAGGCGTCGTTTCTGGAAGAGTGAAAAAGGAAGAGATAAAACCGCGGCATATCAAACGCTGCTCGAATGTTTACTGACAATCTGCAAGCTCATTGCGCCGTTCGCTCCGTTTTTGTCGGATGAACTATATCGCAATCTGATGATGGGGAACACATCGGCACTCCAATCTGTTCATTTGGAGTCCATGCCGAAGGCGGATGGGAGTACCATCAATCCGGAACTTGAATATCGGATGGAACATGTCATCCGGATCGTCGGACTTGTGCGCGCGATGCGGATGAAATCAAATTTGAAAGTCCGCCAGCCGCTGCAAAAAATTATTCTACCGGTGAAATCTGAGGCCGACCGGAAAGAAATTGCATTGATGGAAGATGTCATTCTTGAAGAGATAAACGTCAAGCATATTGAATACGTGGCGGATGAATCTGCTATCATAAAAAAGAAATCGAAACCGAACTTTAAATCTCTTGGTCCCAAGTTTGGTAAATCAGTCCAGCCGATCGCGGCGCGGCTTCGCAATTTGACATCCGAAGAAATCAGCAAGCTTCAGGTGCAGGGGACGCTCTTGCTCAAAGTCGACGGTACAGAGTACACCATAGACACGAGCGATGTTGAGATAGTACACGAAGATATTCAGGGTTGGTTAGTTGAAACCGATGGTTCGCTGACAGTTGCGTTAGATACGGCTTTGACAGACGAACTCGTTGACGAAGGGCTGGCACGAGAATTTGTAAATCGCGTGCAGAACCTGAGGAAAGACTCTGGTTTTGACGTTACAGACCGGATTCGTATTCACCACGCATCGTCAGAGCGATTAACCAAAGCGCTGGATCGTATGACGGAGTATGTGAAGCAAGAAACACTGGCAATTGAGTTCCAGGCAATATCTGACGAAGATGCCCGGAAACTGAGTGCTAAAAGTGAAGATATTAATAGTGAGCAAAGTTTAATTGCAGTTGTGAGAATTTAGTTTATATTTGTGAAGTTTAATTGATTGTTTTTTTCATTATCCCAATAACACGGGAGGAAAGCCATGGCCAAGAAAAAAGTTGTGAAGAAATCAATAACAAAAAAAACGACGAAACGCGTTTCGACAAAAGCCGCTAAAAAAACCACAGCAAAGAAAATGAAAACGAAAGCCGTGGCTCAGAAAGTGCCATCCAAGAAGGGGTATGGCAAAGCGGACCTTGAGCGGTTTAAGAAAATTATTTTGGATAAACGGAAAGAAATTCTCGAGGAACTTGAGTCGTTGAAATCCACAATGATGGATGTAACAACCGGGCAGTACGAGATTGAAAATTCGACCTACTCGCTTCACATGGAACAGGGTACGGACGCGATGGAGCGGGAAAAGACATTTCTTTTTGCTTCACGCGAAGGCAAGTTTCTTAATTATTTAGATGACGCCCTGCAGCGTATCGCGCATGGAACATACGGATTCTGTTCTGAATGTGGTAATCTCATTGACAAGGAACGCCTCGAGGCAGTGCCGCATGCGCATCAGTGCGTTAAGTGCAAAATGAAAAAAGGCGGTAACTAACGAACAGCGATCAATGAATAGTGATGAATGAATAATTTAAAATCACTCTTCACTGTTTGCTCTTCACTCACAACGATTGATTATTGAGGTTTTTCTTGCGTGTCTTGTATGTAACTCTCTGTATTGTTATTGTTGATCAAATAACCAAGTTGGTGGTGAAAGGATTTACTCTTCCGATCTTCGACTACTATCACCAGGGAATGCAGCTTGGACAAACTATTCCGGTCATCGGTGATTTTCTTCGGCTCACGTTTGTCGAAAATCCAGGTATGGCATTCGGCATTGAAATCGGCGGTCGATTATTCCTTACGCTTTTCTCGTTCGCTGCAAGCATCGGTATCTTCTACTACATCTATCATTTGCGCAAGGAATCGTTCATTGTTCGTTTAACGTTGGCAATGATCCTTGGCGGAGCGATTGGTAACCTCATCGACCGAATATTTTACGGTGTTATGTTCGGCGAAGGGCCGCTGTTCTACGGCAAAGTTGTAGATTTCATCGATATGGATTTTTTTCACATCGACTTTCTTGCAATCCATATGAACCGTTTTGCTATTTTCAACATTGCCGATGCTTCAGTCTCTACCGGTATTGTATTGATGCTGCTGTTTTATCGGAAGTTTTCTAAAATAGAAGAACCGGCAGCAACAGCGATTGATGCAGAACAAAATTCTGCCGATCAAAATCCTTCGATCAGCAATATGAATGAACCTAAGAACGATGTCCAGAGTTCTTCGGTGAATCCATCATAACATCACGAATTATGTCCCCTCAGGAGCCCTCTGGTACGAATACAGAGGAGCGCGAGCAACTCCGCATCGTCGTTCCTCCCGGTGAACACCGCAAACGTCTCGATGTCTATCTTACACATCGTGTAGAGAATGCCACGCGCAATAAAGTTCAGCAAGCCATCGAAGCTGGAATGGTGCTGGTGAACGGCAAGATTGTCAAGTCGAGTTACCTGCTCAATCCGAATGACGTTATTGATATTACGTTTCCGCGCCCGCCGCGCATGGATGCGGAGCCGGAAGATATTCCGCTCGATATTGTTTTTGAAGATGCGTCCCTGTTGATTGTGAATAAACCGGCAGGCATGGTCACTCATCCCGCATACAACAATTATTCCGGCACGCTCGTGAACGCACTCCTGCATCATTGCAATCATCTTTCTACACTTAACACCGAGATGCGCCCCGGCATTGTGCACCGGTTAGATAAGGATACAACGGGACTTATGGTGGTGGCGAAAAGCGATGCGGTGCATGCATTTCTTGCAAAACAATTTGCCAAGCGTACCATCGACCGGGAGTACTGGGCAATAGTCTGGGGCAGATTCAAATCGCCAAAAGGAACGATCGATGCAAATCTTGGCCGGAGCAAGCGCGATCGGAAAAAAGTAGCGGTTACAGAAGATGGAAAATCTGCAATTACGGAATATGAAGTACTAAAAGAATTCGAGTTTCTTACACTCGTTCGACTGCATCTCATGACCGGCCGCACGCATCAAATTCGCGTGCATTTGGCGCACATTAATCATCCGGTATTTGGCGATCCTACGTATGGCGGACGAACCAATACGTGGAATGGACTGGAAGGGAAGAAAGCGCATGCCGCTGCAAATCTTCTGAAGCTCATCCCGCGACAGGCACTGCATGCAAAGACGATCGGTTTTATTCATCCTGCAACAAAAGAATTTGTGAAGTTTGATTCCGAATTACCGGCAGATATGCAATTGATTTTAGAGCATATCTAAAATTGCCATGGATCTGTGAACAGTAATACTTTATCCTCAATTAAGCCTGTAATAAAAAAATGACACGACCGCATACAATCGCTCTGTGGATCCTTATACTTATCGGTGTAAGTACAGCGCTCTCGCAGCAATCATTTGTTATCCACGGCAAAGTAGTGGACGCTGTCGAGAACGAACCGCTTCCTTCGGCGACCATCAGAATTGCCGGATCGATGCTGGGAACTATTACAAATAGAGAAGGAGATTTTCGGTTTGCCTTGCGTGATTCTCTTGTCACTCTGGTTGTAAGTTATGTCGGCCATACATCGGATACAGTGATCATAACCGATCGAGGTGCTCACAGATTGTTGATCCGTTTACAGCCCAATGCCATTCAGGTTGCAGAAATGGTAGTGACAGGTGAAGATCCTGCATATCAAATTATTCGCTATGCTATTGAAAGCAAAAAAAAATGGATGAAGCGGTTGACATCCTACGAAGGCAAGGCATTCAACCGGCTAGTCATTCGTGCGCAGGATTCCATCGCTGCCATCACAGAATCATATTCGACGCTCTACTGGCGAAGCGATGATTCCCTCCGCGAAATTGTTACACAGCAGAAGCAAACAGGTAATCTGCCGAAGTCGATGCAGGCGGTTCGTGTCGGCCATATCATCAACTTTAATGATGATGAAATTACGATGGGCGGCTTTCAGTTTACAGGCCCGACTGCACCGGACGCATTCGATCTCTATGACTACAAGCTGCGCTCCACGAGAAGAATGGATGATTTCGAAGTATACGAGATAGAAGTTATTCCGAAGTCACGTATCAATCCTTTATTCAAAGGGATGATTGAAATTGCAGAACGCACCTATGCGGTCATCGAAGCCGATCTTGAACCCAATGAAGCGTACGGGCCGCCGTTTATATATTTTTTGAAATCCCATTATAAACAATCGTTCCGATTTTTCAATAGTTCTGTCTGGCTTCCTGTGCATTACCGATTCGAAGCAAATATGGAATTACGTATTATGGGGATTAAATTTCCGCCCATCGGTGTTGAGCGGGACGTGGTCATCTACGATTATCGGGTGAATCCAGAACTCCCCGATAGTATTCGCACCATAAGCAAAACAGCAGTCGACTCTTCTGCGAAGAAAATTGATTCCACGTTTTGGGCAACACATGATGTGCTGCCATTGACAATGGAACAGGACAGCGCCTATCATAAACTCGACAGCACACAGACGCTGGAAAAACAATTTGCCCCATCCGGGGCGATGATGAGTTTTATGAATGCGATGACTACCGGTGTATTGAGTTACCTCGATCTGACATTCAATCGTGTGGAAGCATGGCACCTGGGATTTTCAAAAACGGCAGATTCATTAACGAGCGACTTGGGTGTCCGTGGTGGAGTGGCGTACGGCACAGCCGATGAGAGATGGAAATGGCATGCAGGGGCGACACTTTCGTTCGGTGATACAGTGAGCCGCACTACGGCTTTCGGCGCCGCAGCAATAACGATGTCCAACCGGAGATGGTCGATATCGTTGGATATGTATGACCAGTTGGAAGAATTTCCTCTGGTGTTGATGAAAGATCGGTTCTTCAATATCTTCAATGGTTTGTTCGCACATGCAGACGCGTACGATTATTATCGTGCCCACGGCGTGAAGACAACAGTGACCTATTTGCCGGCAGATTGCTGGCGTTTTTCCCTGGCAGAGCTTTCAGAGAATCAACAATCGCTTGCCAAGCATACCGAGTATTCATTCTTCAATCGTTCCGAGATGTACCCGGATAATCCTTCTATCATTGATGGGAGAATGAATAGCTTCACATTGAATGCAAGATACGCAACGACTGAAATGCCGGGCATCACACGGAATTCATTCAGTGCATCGACTGTAGTGGAATACTCAGATCCATCTCTGAGAAGTGATTATTCGTTTACGCAATTTCACCTGAAACTTCGCAGTAAAATATCCACGATGAATTATAACCTGTTATTCCCGCCATCGCTCACAGTTATCGTCAATGCAGGAACAACAGCAGGACAGCTTCCACCGCAGAGATATTTCTCGCTTGCCTCCAACGTGTTATTCGTAGGAGAGCAAGGGACATTGCGCGGGGTAGAGTCGCGTGAATACTATGGAGACCGTTATGCCCTGGCTTCCATTGAATATAATTTCCGACGGGCGCCGTTTGCGCTTACCGGAATTAAAGCACTCTATGAATCGAAACTTGAATTTATTGTGATAGGATCTGTGGCGCGGTCATGGTTGACGGACGAGGCACTTCGAACACCGCAATTTCCTGTGAAAGACACCGATGGCTGGTACTATGAAGCAGGAATCGGTGTTTCGAATATATTCGATTTCTTCCGTCTCGATTTATCATATCGGTTCACGCAGCCGGGCAAAGTGATACTCACGCTCTTGCTCTCAGATTTTGTTTCTGGCTTTGGACAGTAATCTATCTTTACAGACTTACCGGCAGTAATGGATTTGCAAAAACAATGAAGATGCTTCTGCTGAAATAAGGACATTTGTCCTCCTACTTTTCTTGCAGATGGTACCCAGAGTTTATACTTTGGGTACCACAGCGAGAAGAATCCAAAGGAGGATAGATGGAAAGAAGTCAGCGACATCGATCACGCTATCGCCGAGCAG